>CAZRYP010000247.1:0-275 GCA_964604295.1 uncultured Treponemataceae bacterium | reverse complement strand
TCACCGCCGGGGTCTATATCGCGGCGATGGTGGCCCAGGTCGACCTGCTCGCCGAGAAGGGCCACGCCTATTCCGAGATCGTCAACGAATCGGTCATCGAGGCCGTGGATTCCCTCAATCCCTTCATGCACTACAAGGGAGTCTCCTACATGGTCGACAACTGCTCGATCACGGCCCGGCTGGGAGCGCGCAAGTGGGCTCCCCGCTACGATTACATGCTCATGCAGCAGGCCGCTCCCGTCTGGGCCGAAGGCAAGGGGGGGGATGGGGCGCTC
>CAZRYP010000246.1:0-4200 GCA_964604295.1 uncultured Treponemataceae bacterium | reverse complement strand
TCGGCCAAGGCGCCGCCTTTTTTCTTGTCATTGAAGGCTATCACCTTGTCCCCTATCTCGAATCCGGCGACGGCGTCGCCCTTCGCGACGACAGTGCCCGCCATCTCTATGCCCGGAATCCTCGGAAATTGGACCTCGATCATGCCGGAGAAAAAACCGTTCCTGAATTTGGCGTCGGCAGGGGAAAATGCGGACGCGCGCATTTTCACCAGAATCTCGTCCTGGGCGGGAAGGGGAAGAGGGAAGTCCTCTATCACCAGTTCCTCGGGGGAGCCGCATCGGTGGAAACAGATCGCTTTCATTGTCTTTGGCAGCATAGTGCTTCTTCCTTCATGTGGAGTATCGGCCGCGGCCCTCATACGGGCATGTTGCCGTGCTTCTTCCTGACGAGAGGCATGGTCTTCTTGTCCTTGAGCGCCTCGAGGGTCTGGATGAGAATCCTTCTCGTGTCGCTGGGCCGAATTATCTCATCGTTTTCCATCATGCCCGCGGACAGGTAGGGTTTCTCGTACTTGTCCTTGTATTCATCGGTGAATTTCTTGCGGACGGCGTCGCGGTCGACAGGATCGGCCGCTCCGATCTCTTTATGATAAATGACTTTAACCGCGCCCTCGGCTCCCATGACCATGTCATGTCCGGTAGGCCACATGTAGTTGACGTCGCAGGCCAGCTCCTTCGCGCACATGGCGGCCGTGGCGCCGCCGTAGTTCTTGCTCAGCGTCACCGTGATTTTCGGCACAGTCGCCTCGCAGCAGGCGTACACGATCTTCGCCCCGTGCCTGATGATGCCTCCGTTCTCCTGGCCTATGCCGGGAAGGAATCCGGGGACGTCCACCAGCCAGATGAGGGGGATATTGAAGGAATCGCAAATGCGGATAAAGCGCGCGCCCTTGTCCGAGGCGTCGATGTCGATGCATCCCGCCATGACCTTGGGCTGGTTGGCCACGATGCCTACCGACTTGCCGTTCATGCGCGCCAGGACGGTGACGATGTTCTGGGCGTACATGGGCATGTGCTCCAGGTATAGGCCGTCGTCGACTATGGCCTTTATGACGTCCTTGACATCGTAGGCCCTGCGCAGGTTCTCGGGGACGATGTCGTCGAGCTCAGGCGCCGCGCGCGAGGGATCGTCGGCACAGGCATACTCAGGGGGCCGGGAGTCCGCGTTCTGGGGCAGGAAGCCGAGCAGGTACTTTATCATGTCGATGCAGTTGCGGTCGTCGGCGACCATGATATGGGAAACCCCCGAAATCCTGTTGTGGGTTGTAGCCCCGCCGAGCGTTTCGTTGTCTATCTCCTCGCCCGTCACTTCCTTGATGACCGTCGGCCCGGTGAGGAACATGTGGCTCGTCTTGTCGACGCTTATGACGAAATCGGTGAGGGCGGGAGCGTAGGCCGGTCCTCCTGCGCAGGGACCCATGATGGCGGAGATTTGCGGGATCCAGCCGGAAGCGGTCACATTGAGATAGAAGGTTTCGAAGACGTTTTCCGAGATGACGGGTTCCTGGATGCGGCCGCCACCCGAGTCGTTGAGGGAGACGCAAGGCGCGCCGGCATCGATGGCCAGCCTGATTATCTTGTTGACCTTCTTGTTGTGCATTTCGCCCATGGTGCCCGCGTACGATGTAAAGTCGTGGGCATAGGCGTAGACGGTCCGGCCGTTGACCTTGCCGAATCCGACGATGACCCCATCCCCGGGGATGGTCTTCTCTGACATGCCGAAATCCGTGCTTCTGTGCTTCACGAACAGGCCCAGCTCGACGAAGCTTCCCTCGTCGAAAAGCAGATCCAGTCTTTCGCGGGCTGTCAGCTTGCCTTTCGAATGCTGCTTGTCTATGGCGGCCTGGCCGCCGCCCTTCTCCAGAAGTTCCTTTTTCTCCAGCCAGTCGACAACCTTCCTGTTCATGAAATACTCCCCGCGGCCATGAAAAGAATCATGCGTATTGACCATATAGAAGGCGTTCCGATGTACGGAACCAAGGTTCCATGGTGATTGATGCCGATTATAAAGGCGGGGCTTCCCAATAACAAATACATTTTTTACGCGTTCATATACGAATTATGCTATTGTTCCGCCCCGGCGGGGTCCGTGGTCAGGCGAATTTGTACTGCAGCGCGTAGTTGTAGAAGAGACGGCAGGCATCGGGAAAGACCCTCGATTTTTCGGACAGGATATACAGGGAGCGGTTGCAGACCGGTTTCTCTATGGGCAGGGCTACCACCGTAGGAGGATATGTATCCCCGTGAAGCGTGGATCCCGATATGAAGGCGATGCCGATGTGGGAGCTCACGAGCTCCGGAATCTGCGCGGGGAAGCATTCGAAGACGACATTGTGCACCAGCCCCGCTTTCTGGAAATACTCATCCAGAAATACCCTGAACGCATAGCCTTCAGGCACGGATACGAACTGCTCGCCCGCGATATCCTCGATGGTGACGCTTTTGCTCTTCGCCAGGGCATGATCCTTGCTGACGAGTATGTAGAGGGGATCCTTGGTCAGGAAGCTGGATGAAATATTCTCGTCCTCGACGGGAATGGTGGAAAGGACAAAATCATTCTTTTCCTGAGTTATCGCCGTGACGATCTGTCCTGCGTTCACCATGGCCTGCTTGATCATGATGTCCGGATACTCTCTCTTGAAGTCCAGCACCAAGTTTTGAGAAAGCATCATGCTCGTGACGGCGATCTTCACGTGCTGGGTTATCTCCCTTTGGTACTGCTTCACTTCGCTGCGGGCGGTTTCCCAGTTATCCAGTATGACATTGACGCGCTCCAGCAGCTTCCTGCCGCAATCGTTCAATATGATCTGCCGTCCCACGCGATCGAAGAGCTGGACGCCCAGGTCGCTTTCCAGGCGGGCGATGGAATAGCTGAGCGCGGGCTGGGCAATGTTCAGTTTCTGGGATGCCCGCGTAATATGGTTTTCCTGAGCCACTACCTGAAAGTATTTCAAAAGGATCAAGTTCATGCGCTGACCTCCCGGCATATGGCGGATTTGTCATATCGGATTCCGGGCCGCTCTTTCCGCCTTCTCTTCCGATTATACCCGATAATGGACGTTATCACCAATTCCGGCTTACTGATAAAGTAATGTATATATAAAGACTCAAAAATTGTATTAGTAAAAGCGGCATTAGGCCATTATGATGCTCATATTGACTTATGTCAGACAAGTAAGACCATCGGAAAACCATCCAGAAGCGTATCGCGTTGAAAAGGGAAGGTGGAATCATAGTATGGAAAACGAAACGGAACCGAAAGCCATGGCGGCGGGGAAAAAAGGGGAAAAAGGGCAGCTCGGCATAAGGCAGCTGCTTCCCGCCGTCTTCATAATAATCAGTCTGGTCTGGATCTATATCGGGATGACCCAGTTCGGCTTCTGGAACCCCTTGAGAGGCGGTACTCCGGCCTTCGTGCCGATATGCATCGCGGTCGTGCTTCTTGTTTCCAGTTCCGTCGTGCTTCTCATGTCGTTCAAGGAAGAAAAGCCATCCTATACGCCGCTGTGCTTCCTGTTCCTGCTGATTTGCCTCGCGATTATCGGGCTGTCCGCGGTGATCGGTTTTCTCCCCTCCCTGCTCCTGTTCGTGCTGTTGTGGCTCAAGCTCGTGGAAAAGGCGCCGTGGAAGGGTACGCTCATCGTATTCGCGAGTCTCGCTGCCATAGGATATGGGCTGTTCAAGCTCTGGCTACAGGTGCCTTTTCCTGAAGGCATCCTGTTAGAGCTGCTCAAGTAGACCAACCATCAGTCCAAAAAAAGGGAAGCATTATTTATGGAAAATTTTAGGATGCTGTTTGAGGGATTGCTGACATTGCTGACATTCCAAAATCTGAGCGCCTGCGTCATTGGATCGGTCTTGGGTTTCATCATCGGCGCGCTCCCGGGCCTGGGATGCATCGCGGGAGTGTCCTTGCTGCTGCCCCTCGCGTTCACGATGAATCCCGTAACGGGCATCACCATGCTAGGCTCGCTTTATTACGCGACTATGTACGGCGGGGGCTTCTCGTCGATCCTCCTCAATATTCCCGGAGACGCGCCGGCTGTCATGACCACGCTGGACGGCTATCCGATGGCGAAGAAAGGACGTCCGGGACCGGCGCTGTTCGCCTCGATCACGGCGTCTTTCATCGGCGGCCTCATCGGAATGCTGATTCTGGTCGCCATAGGGCCTTCCCTCGCAAGATTTGGCCTGCGCTTC
>CAZRYP010000245.1:0-4210 GCA_964604295.1 uncultured Treponemataceae bacterium | reverse complement strand
ACCAATAGTCGAGATTGTTGAGATAAACCCTTCCGTAGATTCGGTTGGTGAGGAGCCAGTCCTGGTTGGTGTCGCGGAATTCGGCCTCGTAGGGTCTGTACTTATCCTCGTCGTATTGAACCATGCCCAGACCCGAGGAAATCCCGCCCGAGGCTCCCAGATCGCCGATCCTCGACTTGTGCGTATAGCCCAGGTTGAAGCCGAGGCTGAAGTCCCAGTTCACGTAGGGCATGAGGTACTGGTCGGGGATGGAGGAAAGGGATCCGCTCCACTCGTTCGCTCCGCTCCCGATGGCGACAAAGGGATCGGGAATGTCCTGATCGGTGAATACCGGTCCCATTATGTCCTGTCCCGTTGTCTCGGTGCTGTGCCCGAACTTCAGGCTCAGCCCTCGCGAAATCCTTCGGTTGAAAAGCCAGCTTTCGCTGAAGGCCGTCTCGATCGACTGCTCGGTCGGCGAAAGGGTCACGTTGGCCGAAAGGTTCTGGCCGTTTCCGCCCAGGTTCCTGTCATTCCATTTCACATAGCCCGAAAGCGGAAAGGAGTCGCTTTGTCCGAGACCGCTCAAAGTCACGCCGAACTGGATTTCCGCAGTGCTCATCTCTTCGACGTTTATGACGAGATCCATGAGGTTCGCCGCGCTTCCCTGGTGGATTTCCGGCTCGACTGCGGAAAAATACTGGAGGTTGTACAAGTTCCTGAGACCATCGATGATCTTGGCCTTGGAGAATATATCGCCCGTTTCCAAGGGCATCTCCCTGGCCAGCACGAATTCCTTCGTCTTTTCGTTGCCCTTGAAGCTCAGGTTTTCTATATGTGCCCTGTCCTTCTCGCTCACGGCAATCCTGAAAAGGATGCTACCCAAGTCCTCGTCCCTCTCCTCAGTCATGCTGATCTGATTGTAGATGTATCCTGATTCATAGTAGAGATCGTCTATCTTCTGCTTCTCCTGCTGGAGCTTCTTGTAGTTGAGCACGGTGCCCTGCTTGAGGGTCACAAGGTCCTCGAGCTTCCCGGCTGAGAAGACGTTGTTGCCCTCGAAAACCATGCCGCCGTATTTCCATTGCCGGCCTTCGGATATGGACAGCGTCAGGATCAGCCAGTTCTTTCCCGTGTCTTCGTCCTTCTCGTATTCCTTGAATACATCGATTATCTTCGCGTCGACGAAACCCTTGGACTGGTAATAATCGATGATGGTCTTTTTGCTTTCCTCGAGCTTGGCCTCCTGGAAGGCGCCGCTTTGGAAGAGGGCGGCTTCCTTGAGCGTCATCTGGCCCTTGAGCGTTTTTTCGGAGACCGATGCGTTGCCCGTAAACTTCAAGGCGCGGAGGGATACCTGGGCGCCTTCGACTATGTTGAAGCTGAGCACCAGCAGGGAAGGATCCTCCGAAGGGGATGCCTCATGCACAACTTCGGCGTCGGGATAGCCTTTCTCGTTATACAGTTTCTTGATGGCCACATCGTCGAGATTGGCTTTGGTGGCGTTGTAGATATCGCCGGACTTGATGCTTATCGCGGCCAGTATGTCGGATGTCCGAAGGCCGGCATTGCCCTTCACGCGCACCGACAGCACGGAAGGCTTTTCTATGATCAGGAAGCGAAGCACGAGCTGGGTCCTGGTGTCGTCCTGGGGAATAGCCTGCGGCTCGATCGATTCGAACCAGTCGAGTTCGTAGAGCTTCGACTGCATCTCAAGCCAGAGATCCTGCGTGAAGGGCTTCCCGATGTAGTTCCTGAGGAGGGCGTCCAATTCGTTCCTGTTGGCTTTCCTTATGCCTTCCCATTGGACCGACGCGATCGGTTTGTCCCAGAACCACTCCTCGGTGGTTTCCTGGGCGCCCAACAGACTGAAAGCCGCGATGAATGCCATGGCCAGCAAAATTTTTCTCATATGTATTTCCCCAATGACGTCAGTACACATATCGCCAGCTCAGGCTCAATTCCTGACCTGTGACGAGGGAGCCTTCATCCAGTGAAGGCGTAATGCTCCAATTGATCAGTCCGAACGGCGATTCAAGCTCTATGCCGAATTCGGAGTCTAGACGCAAACGCGACGAGCTCACAAGGGGGTCCTCCCTCAACCTGAGTCCCGCGTGGAGGAAGGCTGAATCGGTAATGTATTTCCCCATATAGAATTCGCTCTGATCCAGATAGCGGGCGAGAGGGTCCTCCGGGTTGGCCTCGGTGATGGGCTTGGTGAGATCGAGAAGCCATCGCTGTATGAAGGAAGATCGTATGAAGACTATGTCCAGCCCCAGGGATTTCTGGACGTTCTGCTCGAACTGCTTGAATATATTCAGCTGAGGTATGAATTCGGAGGAAGCGATGGCCGCTTCCCTTATGTCCAGGGTCTTCGTCGTGTCGGCCGCGAGCACCCCGCCCGACATCAGGGATATGAGCTGGGTTTCGGTATAGGATGGGATGGAGCTGAGTCTGGGATTCAGGTTGTCCAGGGGTGAGCGCTCCACATCCAGCATTATCTTGACGGTGCCCTGGGCGTTGGATTCTCGCAGTTCGGCCGAGGCGGTGATGAGGGGGTTGAACTTGGTGTTGTTTTCCGAGAATTCGATCATGCCGCTCTTCAGGAAGAAGCTCCTGAGATAATAGAGCACATAGCCCGTCCTGAGATCGATCTTGCCGTCGAGGGAGAAATCCTGGGAGGCCGAGTCGAACTGAAGGAGGAGGAAGCTTCCGGGAGAGGTAAATCCACGCAACAGGGGAATCTTGTTGTCCGGAAGATATACCTCGAGCTGTTTGCCGAAGGTCATCGAAGCTTTTATCCTGAACGCCAGCGCGTTCGGATCGACGGGGGGGGCATTCTCCGGGAGGAATCCCTGCGGATCGAT
Source organism: uncultured Treponemataceae bacterium (assembly GCA_964604295.1). Taxonomy (GTDB): domain Bacteria; phylum Spirochaetota; class Spirochaetia; order Treponematales; family Rectinemataceae; genus CAZRYP01. Next base: position 1,364 of record CAZRYP010000245.1, on the reverse strand, counting down.
CATGACCTGGCCGCGCTCGAAGTAAACCTTCCCGTCCGCGACGAAGACATCGTTATCGAGGGAGATGACCATATCCACCTGCGCCATGGCATCGACGACGGTGATGCCGGCGATCTTCGTCGTCAGGTTGACGACGCTGTCCTTCTGCGACGCGACATTGAACTTGAGATCGGTCAATGTCCAGCGGTCCAGGAGTCCGGAGGCCGACAGCTCTATTGTGCCTTTCTCGAGAGGGACTGTGGCCGGGGTCATTTCGATATTTTTCCCGCTGAAGTTGACCGTGGTATCGAAGGGCCCCAGTTTGCCCGTTACCAATTCCCTGGAAAACACGGTCGCCTTTTCCACCGCCAGGAATCCGTTGATCTCGGGATCGGAGATCGGACCCTTGAGCGAGAGGGAACCCCTGAGCACTCCATCGAGGATTTTCAGCTTGTCCATGGATATCAGGGAACCGATCTTCTTCAGGTCGATTTCGAGATTTTCCATGGTCGCAGACAGGTTGTTATCCGACATGGTCCCCTTTATGCTCGCCAAGACTGGAAATTTGCCGCTGAGCAGAAGCTCGAAACCGCCGCCAGAGGCAAGGGTCGCGACAAGAGCTCCATTGCCGCCCTCAAGAGAGAAGATCCCGTTCCCGTATGCACCAGAAAACTCCCAGCGATCGACTAAAGTTTCACGATATTTCGCTTTTAGCATTTTTCCCGCGAATTCGACCGAAAAATCGTCCCCCGGGGCCGATTCTCCGGCTTTCCCCCATCTCAGTTGCGCATCGGCGTCTATCCCCGTCTCCAGGCGGTCATTCCCCAGCACTGTCTTGTATTTGAAATTGAGATGGACTTTTCCGTTCTCCGGCTGAATCTCCGCGCTCAGGTTCTCCGCCTGATGGCCCAAGTACTCGATGTTCGGCGCGAGAATCCTGAGCACTCCCTTCTCAAGGGAGCCTGATGCCGTCATCTTGAGCGGAATCGCCCTATATTCGCCACCCGCGAGCCTGACATCGAACTCCGCAAGAGGCAGTGCGGCCCAATCCAGTTCGCCGGCGCCCAGGGTCTTGAGATCCAGCCTGCCCAGAATGCTGAGCGAGCCTTCGACGACCCCTTTCACGTCCTTGGCGAAGTATCTCTCGAGCGGCACTCCTCCCATTCCGATCCTGGCGTCGATGATCCCCTCTCCGTAGTTCATCCTTACGTCATAGGTCTCAAGAGCGTTGCCGGTGCTCGCCAGCCCGGCTCTCAGGGACAGCAGAGGGTTGGTCGAAAGCTCCCCATAGCTCCCCTCAAGACTCCCCGTGAGCCCATAGCCCTTCCCACTCACCCTCACGCTCCCCACCGACACCGTCCCCGCGCGTAGCTTCACCCCTCCCA
>CAZRYP010000244.1:0-4220 GCA_964604295.1 uncultured Treponemataceae bacterium | reverse complement strand
AATCCGAGGCTTCCTCGGGGGACAGGCCCAGCTTCATGAACACCGCGGCGCAGAAAGCTTCCAGATCCCCGCGGTCGACCCTCGTTTCCTCGCTCATGTTTCAGCTCCTCATGCGATAGCCCTTCGCTTATAACCTTTCCGCATACAGTCTGACAATACTGCGATGGGTCGTCCCGGGCTCGACTCTAAGCGAGCAGTCCAGGCAATTCGTCGATTCCACACAAACGAACTGATTCCATGTCTCTCTTATTTCAGGATTGTCGGCGGCGGCGGCCCCCGGATTCCAGACGACGGTCGAGTTCATCCGGCGTTGCTCCACGAGTATCCGGCGGCCTGTGAGGGGATCGGCGAGTTCGCAGTGCTCCGGCACGCGCATGTAGGCGTTGACGGTTTCCCCGGTGAAGGCGAGCGTTCCCGATTGGACGGTCCGGACATCCCCCCGTCCGCGATCGATATACTCCACACCATCCAGACCTCGGATTTCGCATTGTTCTGCGTCGCCGACGCTGAAATAGGTATGGAAGCCTTCCTCGAAGGTAAAAGGCTCGTCTCCGGGATTTTTTATCAGGAGGTCCAGTTCCAAGGTCTCACCGACGGTGACGGCCAATTCCAGGCGGAAAGGGAAGGGCCAAACGGCAAGGCCCGCTTCATCGTGATCAAGGCTGAGCGAGAGGCGGGTTCTGCCGTCGGGAAGCGTGGCCGTCGATACCGGATCCCAGACCCTCGTACGCACGAAGCCATGAAGGGGAAGGTCCGTTCGAGTCGGGTGCCGGCCGAACCACGGAAAACAGAGGGGAATGCCCCCGCGGATTGGCTTTCCCTCCTCGAAGCTGCTGTAGGGGCTTACCCATAAAAGTTCGCCATAGCTTTGGGGCTTGAAACTCGCGACATGGGCTCCGTATGGATAGATCCTGCAATCCGCATGCCTGTTGTGGACATGCAGAAACGACAGCCCGCCGCTCCCTTTCTCCAGCCAGAGGAAACCGGGTATCTGAAACCTGTCGTAGCGGTCTATGTCACACATAATTTCTTTTGACAAATCCTCGATACCAAGATATCATCTATCTTAGATATCAGCAAGATCGAAAAGGAGGTCTCCCTTGAAAAGGAAATTGACAATCCTTGCAGTCCTCATCCTCGCGGTAGGACTCTCGTTTGTATCAGCCCAGACCGGCGCGAAGAAGTATGTACTGAAGTTCAACCATGTCCTGACGACCCAGGATCCCTATCACCAGGCTTTTCTTAAATGGGCCGAAGCCGTGTCCGCGAGAACCAACGGCAATCTCAAGATAGAGGTCTTCCCCAGCGCCCAGCTGGGAGTCGAGGAGGATATCCTCGAACAGATCCGCCAGGGAGCGGGGGTCGGCCAGAATACCGATGCCGCGCGCCTGGGGCAGTACGTGCCCGGGATAGCCGTCATGAACGGCCCCTATTTCGTGGAAAGCCTCGAAGAAGTCGAGAAATTGAACACTCTCCCTTCCGTGCTCGGGTGGAAGGCTGAACTCGAGAAGAAGCAGGGTTTCAAGATTCTTTCCTTCATGTGGGTCCAGGGATTCAGGCAGATGATCACCAATAAGCCCATAAGGAAACCCTCGGACCTGGCCGGCCTGCGAATCAGGACTCCGCCGGCCCCAATCTGGCAGGAATCCATACGCGCCATCGGCGCCACTCCCGTGGCCATGGCCTACGGCGATATGTACTCCGGATTGCAGACGAGAGCCATAGACGGCGTAGAACTCTCCTTCACCGCCACGGCCAGCGGGAAATTCCAGGAAGTGACCAAGTACGCCAACCAGACCAAGCATATCCTTCTGATCAACTTCGAAGTCATCAGCATCAAGTGGTTCAACTCCTTGCCCGTCGAGTACCAGAAGATTCTCGAGGAGGAATGCAACAAGGCGGGGCTGGCGGTTTCACGCAGCTATCTGGATGATATCGATCCGAAAAATCTCGCCGCGCTCAAGGCGGCGGGCATGACCCTAATCCCCGAATCCGAGATAGATATGGCTGCCTTCAAGGCCGCAGGCGAAAAGGCTTATCAGAAACTGGGCATCCTCGAGGTGAGGGACCAGGTTTACAAGGAACTGGGAAAGGCGAAGTGATCCATTTCAGGCGGCACTCCTGCGGGTCGGCCCCGCAGGCGAGTGCCGCCTGTCTTCCGACACGGCATAATCAAAGGATGTCATGAAAAAGCTCTATGCCTATATCTGCAAGGCCGAAGTATTTCTGGCGGCTTTCTGCTTCACCATATCCTGTGTGCTCATCTTCCTCGCGGCGATCGCCAGAACTCTGGATCATCCCATCAACTGGTCGCAGGACATGTCGCTGTTCCTTTTCGCGTGGAGCGTCTTCCTGAGCGCGGACGCCGCGCTCAGGGCCGACAAGCTCGTCAACATCGACCTCGTAGTAAACCGCCTGTCGGACCGGATGAGGAAGATCCTGGCTGTCATCACCTATGTCATTATCCTGATATTCCTTGCCGTCCTCATCTATTACGGCGTGAAGCTGAGTCTTTTCTCCCGAAGGCGCGTGTTCCAGGGAATTCCCGGGTTCAGCTATACCTGGGTGATCCTCAGCGTACCCGTGGGGAGTCTCCTTCAGAGCATCACGGTAATCCTGAAACTCAAAGCTCTACTGACCGGTCTCCCGGCCGGTCCTCGCGCCGGCCTTCCGGTTGCCGGCGGAGAAAATGCCGGAAAGGCGGGAACCTGACATGCTGATCGTAGCTGTCCTGTTCCTGTTTTTCCTGGCTATAGGCATGCCGATAGCCTTCGCCATCGGAATTTCGGGCGCGGCATTTTTCCTGCAGCATCCGGAACTTCCCTTCACGATGATCGTCCAGTTGCCTATTTCGCAGACGCAGAACTTCACTTTGTTGGCGGTACCGCTCTTCATCCTCGCGGGCAATCTGATGAACGCTTCCGGGATTACGAATCGGCTGATCAAGCTGGCTTCGGTGCTCACCGGACATATGCGCGGAGGCCTCGGCCAGGTCAATGTCGTGTTGTCCACCCTGATGGGAGGCGTTTCCGGATCGGCCATAGCCGACGCTTCCATGGAAGCCCGAATTCTCGCTCCCGCCATGATAAAGCAAGGCTATTCCCGGGGCTTCACTGCCAATTGCACGGCCTGGACTGCCCTCATAACCGCCACGATTCCTCCGGGGGTGGGAATCATCCTCTATGGCACCACGGGAGAGGTATCGATCGGCCGCCTGTTCGCGGCAGGCCTGTTTACGGGACTCTTCATCATGGTGGCCTACATGGCCACGGTATGGATAATTTCCGTGAAAAGAGGCTACAAGCCGGAGCGCTCAAAAGCTACATTCCGCGAAAGGCTTTCCGCGCTCAAGGAAAACATCTGGGCCCTCCTCTTTCCCGTGCTTCTCCTCGTGGGCATAAGGACAGGCATCTTCACGCCGTCGGAAGTAGGCTCCTTCGCCTGCGTGTACGCCATCCTGGTCGGCGTCTTCGCCTACAGGGAACTCACGCTGAAGAAGCTTGTCCAGACCCTCGGCTCCAGCGTCCTGGACGTGGGCGCGATCATGTTCATCATCGCGCTGTCGGGAATCTTCGGTTACGGCATCCCCTTCGAAAGGGTTCCCGATCTCCTGGAGGCGGCCATCCTGGGAATTTCGATGGACAAATTCGCCGTGATGTTCATCATCATCTTCATACTGATCATTCTGGGCATGTTCATGGACGGATCGGTAGTGATCCTCCTCTTCACGCCGATCTTCCTGCCGCTCGCGGTCAAGGTGGGCTGGGACCCTGTCCATTTCGGCATACTTTTCTGCACGATCATCACCTTGGGCAACATGACGCCTCCTGTGGGGTTGGCGATGAGCGCCGTATGTTCGGTCCTGGACATACCCATCTCGGAATACATAAAAGAGATGTGGCCATGGCTTATGACAACCTTGATCGCGGTGGGTATCCTGGTGTTTTTCCCGAATATCGTCTTGGCCTTGCCAAGATTGCTTTTCTGAAAAGGAGTGAGGATGAAGCTGCAAGGAAGGGTGGCCGTCATAACCGGCTCCGCGAGAGGCATCGGCAGGGAAATAGCGCAGAAACTGGCCGAGGAAGGAGCGGCCGTCGTGGTTGTCGACCTGAAAGGCGCTGAGGATGCCGCCGCGCGGATGAAAGCGCTCGGCCTTGAGGCGTCCGCGTACTCCCTGGATATCACCGATATCGAAGCCGTGAACGGGACGGTCGAAGCTA
>CAZRYP010000243.1:1025-4241 GCA_964604295.1 uncultured Treponemataceae bacterium | reverse complement strand
GACAGGCCAGCGCAGATCGGCCGGCAGGGCGGAAACCGCGCGCCGGAGACTCTCACCCCGCAGCGCCCTCTCCACCTCGTCGACGGGATCCTTGGAGGCTGCCGTGGCCGCTTCCATGCCCGCTGCCTCGGACTTGCGCCGTTCCGAGGAAAAGACGCGGAATCGCGTGCGCACGTGGTTGCCCGCTATGGCGAAGAGCCAGGCCGAGAAGCTCTGGCCCTGCCTGAAGCTAGCCAGGGAGCCGAATGCCCTCAGGAAGACATCCTGCGCCGCGTCCCTGGCATCCTCCTCGGAATTCATCCGCGACCTGCAGAAGGCCAGCACCCTGGCCCCGTATTTTTCGACGAGGAAGCGGTAAGCCTCGCGGTCGCCGGAGAGCACCCTGGCCGCCACCTCGCTGTCTTCGTTCCGCGAATCTCCTGTCATAATAGGAAGTATAGACTTTGGACGGCGATTCGGCCAGAACCATTTCCTGCAACCTCTCCGCGTCAGTCCGCGTATCCTTCTCTGTAGCCCCCTTCGGGGAACTATGGAGGTACCACAATGCGAAAGAATAAAAAAATCATCGTTCTGCTGGCCATGCTGGCCTTCGCCTTTACGACAACCCAGTTCGCTTTCTCGCAGGAAAGCACGGAAACGGAAGGCTTCGAGACCGAAATCGAAGCGATCGACGAAGCGGGGGATGAAAACCTGCCCGCCCTTCTCGGCATGCTGAGCGTCGAGTTCGAAGTCGACATCCTCGTCCTGGAAGACCTGTCCGCCCAGGGCTACACGCCAGGAGAAATCTGGCTGGCGCTGGAAATATCCCTCGCTTCCGATATGACCCTCGAGGATGCCATTCTCGTGGCCGAAGGCACGGATGGCCACGGCTGGGGCGTCCTGGCCCAGGCTCTGGACATCAAGCCTGGTTCCGACGATTTCCACGCCCTCAAGCTGAGGTGGGGCGATCACCAGGGCAGGATCGTGAGGGAGATGAAGGAAGAGCGCGAGCAGAACGAAGTCGGCGCTCCGGGCGGCCAGGGACAGGGCCAGAGCGGGGAAAAAGGCAAGAGCGAGAGCGCCGGCCAGAACGGCAAAGGCAAGCGCTAGCCACAACCCCCCGACTTGTTTTCCGTCCATCGAAGGGCAGTCCGCGATCGCTTCGCGGACTGCCCCTTTTTTTTATCCGGCGTCCCGCGGGAATCCGCGAGAATGGGGGCGTGCCGGTAATTGGCATTTTGGCGCCAAAACATCTTGTATGATCGATGATATTGCGCTATTATGTCGATTATGACCATCCACAGAATTCTGGAACAGAATATACTCGATCGCCTTGGGACGGACCGCAGGATAATTATCCTCTATGGTCCTCGCCAGAGCGGAAAGACAACCCTCGCTCGCGCGATCATGGAGAAGGCAGGCAGGAAGGCGATACTTGTCAATGGCGATGATCCCAGAGTCCAGGAACTCTGGTCCTCGAAGGACCTCCTCAGGATCAAGGGTCAGGTAGGAAGCCATGAGTTCATATGCATCGACGAAGCCCAGCGCATTCCAGATATTGAATACTCTCTGAAACTTCTCTGCGACGACGATTTTCCCGGCATCCTCATGCTCACAGGTTCCTCGAGACTCGATATCGCGCGGCGGACGAAGGAACCCCTCACGGGCAGGACCTGGACCTACACGCTCTACCCTATCGCCTTCGCGGAGCTCGCTTCGATTCATACCCCTTTCGAGCTGGAAGGAATCCTTCCTGAACATCTTGTACTGGGGCTGTATCCCGCCCTGCTCGGGATGCGGTCGAGGGAAGACAAGATTCGACATCTCCATGAACTCGTCTCAGCCTATCTTTACAAGGATGTCCTCGAACTTGGCGGGATCAGGAATCCCAGGAAGCTGCGGAACCTCCTTCACTTGCTCGCCTGGCAGGTAGGTTCTGAGGTTTCCTACCAGGAACTTGGCCGGCTGACTTCCATGAGCGCTGATACGGTAATTTCGTATATTGATCTACTCGAGAAAGCCTTTGTGGTATTTCGTCTCGGCGGTTTCGGAAAGAATCTCAGGAAGGAAGTAACCCGCAAGGACAAGGTCTACTTCTACGACAACGGCGTACGGAATGCCTTGATCGAAGATTTCAAGGATTGGCATGTCAGGATGGATAAAGGTCCGCTATGGGAAAATTTTCTCGTAAGCGAACGCAGGAAGCACAATGCCTACAGGGATTTCTACGGCAGAAGCTGGTTCTGGCGGACGCATACGGGCGCCGAGCTGGACTATGTGGAAGAATCGGATGGTCATCTGGCCGGATTCGAGTTCAAGCTTTCGAGGCGCCCTCCCTCCCCGCCTCCTTCCTGGAAGGCCGCATACCCGGAAGCATCTTTCGAGGCGATATCCCTCGGAAACTTCCTGAGCTTCACGGGAGCCTGAATCCCCGCACTCCCTTTCGCCGAAGGAAAATAAAACTTGACAGATATCTCCATCGATGAGATAAATGTTCAAGAGGTTGCACAATTGAACAAATCGCCATCAGGGGCGAGGACTGCGTTGCCCGCCGGAAAATCGGGCGGGACTTCGATCACGACATGGATGTTCCTGGGCCTTCTCTCCCACAGCGCCTGGGGCGGCTACCCCGTCCTCGCGCGCTACCTGCAGAACACCCACCATATCGGCACGATGAGCCTCGCGACCATGACCAACACCCTCGCCACCCTCATCATGCTCGCCCTCATGGCCCCCAGGATCAAGCTCGGCACCGTGAACCTCAAGGAAATGGCCCTCCTCATCGTCATCGTCGTGGCCAGGGGCGTCACCAACCTCTACGCCTCGCGCTTCACCTACGCCACCAACGTCCAGCTCCTCTCCCTCATGGCGCCCTTCGTCGTCGCCTACCTCAGCAAGACCTTCTTCAAGGAGCCCCTGCCCACACGCACGGGCATGGCCCTGGTCCTCTCGCTCATAGGCTCCGTGGCCATGATCTCCGGAGCCGTCGGCGCCGCGGGCGGCAAGGCCACCCTCCTCAACTGGGTCGGCATAGGACTAGCCTCGGTGAGCGGCATCCTCCTCGCCTTCTACATGATCTTCATCAAGGACGCCGGAAGGCGCGGCGTATCGGCCGAAACCCTGGCTTTCATCCAGTTCGCCTCCCTCGCCGTCTGCATGGGCTCAGGCAGCCTCCTCGTGGGCGAAGACTGGAGACCCTGGCTTTCCCTCCCCTTTGCGGGCATAGCGGCCTACTTC
>CAZRYP010000243.1:0-1015 GCA_964604295.1 uncultured Treponemataceae bacterium | reverse complement strand
CTTCGCCCTCGGAGTCCTCCTCCTGGGCACCATCGTCCAGAACAACGCGCTCAAGCACCTGGGAGCGCCCACCTATTCGACCATCCAGGCCTGGCGGCTCCTCAGCACGATCGCGTACTCCTGGCTCCTTCTCGGGGAGGGCATCTCCACCCTCACCCAGGCCGTGGGCACCCTCCTCGTCATGGCGACCGTAACCTGGTACATGATCCTGCAGAAAAGAGAACGCGACCGGGCAAAAAGCGATGCCGGCATGGCGCCCATCGGCCCCTGAGCCCGAAGGAGGTTCACTATGGACATAGCGTACGGCAAGGCCCTTTTCATCGACCTCACGACGGGGATGACCAAGACCGAAATGCTCGAGGAACCCCTGCTTCGCGCCTACATCGGCGGTTCGGGCATCGCGGCCTGGCTCTTCTCCAACCTCGCCCCCCAGGGAGTCGAGCCCTTCGACCCGGCCAACCCCCTCGTCTTCGCCCTGGGACCTCTCTGCGGCACGCCCGCCCCCACCTCGGGGCGGCATGAGCTCGCCTCGCTCTCGCCCCTCACCGGCCTCTTCGCCGAGTCCGACGTGGGCGGAGCTTGGGGAAGCATCTTCCGCAACACGGGTTTCGACTTCCTCGCCATCGTCGGCGCCTCCGACAGGCCGGTGAGCATCGTCGTCACCGAAACCGGCGCCACCATCGAGGATGCCCTCCCCCTCTGGGGCAGGGACACCTTCGACACCTACGAGCACTATTCCGCGAAGTATCCGGGCTCCGAGACGGCCTGCATCGGCGTGGCCGGCGAGCGCCTCGTGCGGATCGCCTGCGTCGCCCACGACGGCAGGGACGCGCGCATGGCGGGACGCTGCGGCCTGGGCGCCGTGATGGGCTCCAAGAAGCTCAAGGCCGTCGTGGCCGCCCCCACGGCCAAGGCTCCGCGCAGGATCCACGACTCGGCGGCCTTGGGCCTGGCAGCCCGCGACGTGGCCAAGCAAATGGCCGCGGCCACGGAAGCCATGGGAAAATTCGGCACG
>CAZRYP010000242.1:0-4244 GCA_964604295.1 uncultured Treponemataceae bacterium | reverse complement strand
AGCGGCGATATGGTCATCGAGTTCGAGCGCTACAGCCTGGACGAGAGCGCCATGAAGTACACAGAGCTCGAGTGCAAGATGAAAGGCCTCACCTATTCGATTCCCCTCAAGGCGACAGTCAACCTCGTCTTCCAGAAGACGGGGGAAATCCGCCAGAAGGAAATCTATCTCGGCGACATCCCCCTCATGACCGACAGGGGAACCTTCATCATCAACGGCGCGGAGCGCGTCGTCGTTTCCCAGATCCACCGCTCCCCCGGCGTCGTCTTCAGCCACGAAAAGGGCGTATTTTCCGCCCGCCTCATCCCCTACCGGGGCAGCTGGCTGGAATTCGAAATCGACCAGAAGAAAGAGCTGATCTTCACGAAGATCGACAGAAAAAAGAAATTCCTCGGCACGCTCTTCCTCCGCTCCATCGGCTTCAACAGCCGCGAGGAGATCATCGACGCCTTCTACAAGACGACCCACATCGAGCTCGGCGACAGCGCCGATTCCAGGGAGCAGGTGGTCGGCAAGGTCCTCGGCAAGGCGATCTACATAGAAGTGGACGGCGAGAAGAAGAAGCTTTTCCGCGCAGGCGAAAAGCTCCATCTCCATGAAATCGACGAACTCGCCAACCTCGGCATCGACAGCATCGAGATCATCGATTTCGACCATCCCGATTCGATGCACAACGAGATGATCCTCCACTGCTTCAACAGGGAGGACGTCAAGCTGGAAAAGGAAACCTCGGACCAGGACGAGCCCTCCAAGGCCGATGCCCTGGCCGCCGTGTACTCCACCCTCCAGCCCGGCGAACCCATCACGGTCGAAGGCGCCGAGAAGGACCTCAATTCGATGTTCTTCTCCTCGCGCAAGTACGACCTGGGCAAGGTCGGTCGCTACAAGCTCAACAAGAAATTCAACTACGCCACGCCCTTCTCCGAATTCACCCTGACCCGCACCGACATCGTGGCCACCATGAAGCACCTGATGGATGTCTACTACGGCGAGGCCTATGTCGACGATATCGACCACCTCGGCAACAGGCGCGTCCGCTCGGTAGGCGAGCTTCTGGCCAACGTCATGAAGAGCGCCTTCGCCCGCATGGAGCGCATCGCCAAGGAGAGGATGGCCCTCAAGGAAACCGAGACCGTCAGGCCCCAGGACCTCGTCTCCATCAAGCCGATCGTCGCCGCGATCAAGGAATTTTTCGGTTCCTCCCAGCTCTCCCAGTTCATGGACCAGGTCAATCCCCTCGCGGAGCTGACGCACAAGCGCAGGCTCAACGCCCTCGGCCCGGGAGGTCTCTCCCGCGACAGGGCCGGCTTCGAAGTCCGCGACGTCCATTACACGCACTATGGCCGAATGTGCCCGATCGAGACGCCCGAAGGACCGAACATCGGCCTCATCGTCTCCCTCGCCACCTATACCACGGTGAACGACTATGGCTTCCTGGAGACACCCTACCGCAAGGTGAAGGACGGCCTCGTCACCAGGGACATCGAATACCTCTCGGCCATAGACGAGGACAGGTACTACATAGCCCAGGCCTCGGCGCGCATCAACGTGGAAGGCAACTTCCTCGACGATTCGATATCCTGCCGCCACCAGGGCGACTACACCATGAGGCCGGCCCAGGAACTCCAGTACATGGATGTGTCCCCGAAACAGATCATCTCCGTTTCGGCCTCCCTCATCCCCTTCCTGGAGCACGACGACGCCAACCGCGCCCTCATGGGCTCGAACATGCAGCGTCAGGCCGTTCCCCTCGTATTCCCCGAACCGCCCAGAATCGGCACCGGCATGGAATGGAAAACGGCTTATGACTCGGGCGTTCTCCTCAAGGCCCGGCGCGCCGGCGTCGTCGATTTCGTCGACGCTTCCCGCGTCGTCATCCAGCCCGACAGCCAGGATCCCACCGACAAGGATACCTACCTACTCGTCAAGTACCAGAGGACCAACCAGGATACCTGCTACAACCAGAGACCCATCGTCAAGCTGGGCGAGAAGATCATGAAGGGGCAGGTGATCGCCGACGGTCCCGCGACCTTCAACGGCGAGCTCGCCCTCGGGCGGAACATCCTCGCCGGCTTCGTGCCCTGGAACGGCTACAACTATGAGGACGCCATCCTCATATCCGAACGCGTGGTCAAGGAGGATATGTTCACCTCCATCCACATCAAGGAATTCCAGACCGAAGTCCGGGAGACCAAGCTGGGTCCGGAACGCATCACGCGCGACATTCCCAACACGAGCGAGAAGATCCTCGACAACCTGGATTCCGAAGGCATCATCCGGGTCGGCGCCAAGGTCAAAGCCGGCGATATCCTCGTCGGCAAGGTGACGCCCAAGAGCGATACCGACACGACTCCCGAATTCAAGCTCCTCAACTCGATCTTCGGCGAAAAGGCCAAGGACGTGCGCGATTCCTCCCTTCGCGTGCCCCACGGCATCGAGGGCACGATCATAGACGTCCAGCGCCTGAAGCGCTCCACGAACGACGATCTCTCCCCCGGCGTCGAGGAAGTCGTCAAGGTCCTGATCGCCGCCAAGCGCAAGCTCAAGGAAGGCGACAAGATGGCCGGCCGCCACGGAAACAAGGGCGTCGTGGCCCGCGTACTCCCCATGGAGGACATGCCCTACCTCGACGATGGCACACCCCTCGACATCTGCCTCAATCCCCTGGGCGTTCCCTCGCGAATGAACATCGGCCAGATCATGGAAACCGAACTCGGCTGGGCGGCCAGCACGCTGAACGAGTGGTTCTCCTGCCACGTCTTCCAGTCTCCCTCCCAGGAGCAGATCGAAGCCAAGCTCAACGAGGCCCAGCTCCCCGGAAGCTGCAAGACCAATGTTCGCGACGGAAGGACGGGCGAGTCATTCAAGAACCTCGTCACCTGCGGCGTCGTCTACTTCATGAAATTGCACCACCTTGTCGACGACAAGATGCACGCCCGCTCGACGGGGCCCTATTCCCTCGTCACCCAGCAGCCCCTCGGAGGCAAGGCCCAGTTCGGCGGCCAGCGTCTCGGCGAGATGGAAGTCTGGGCCCTCGAGGCCTACGGCGCGGCCAACACGCTGCAGGAACTCCTGACCATCAAGTCGGACGACATGACGGGCAGGGCCAAGGTGTACGAGGCGATCGTGAAGGGAGAGCCCCACACGGCCGCGGGCATCCCCGAAGCCTTCAATGTAATGGTCCAGGAACTGCGCGGACTCGCGCTCGATATTCGTGTGTTCGATGCCAAGGGCAAGCAGATCGCGCTCACTGAACGCGATGACGACATCATCAACAAGAACACAGGTGCTTTTTGACGGTCGGCGGCACTTTCCCGACCTTCGTTCATAGCAAAGCGCGGTTCCGGGTCATTACAGAGGCTTGGAACCAGAATTCGCGGTTTCCGTCAGGAAACCGCGCCGCGAAGCGCCTGTTAGGGCGCTTCGCGAAACCCCAGGGGGTAGCATGAGAGATATCCAGGATTTTGACAGTATTGCGATCCGCTTGGCCAGCCCGGAGATGATAAAGGCCTGGTCCTACGGCGAAGTCAAGAAACCTGAAACCATCAACTACCGCACGCTCCGCCCCGAAAGGGACGGTCTCTTCTGCGAGCGGATCTTCGGAACCACCAAGGAGTGGGAGTGCTACTGCGGAAAGTTCAAGTCGATCCGCTACAAGGGCGTCATCTGCGACCGCTGCGGCGTCGAGGTCACGCACTTCAGGGTGCGCCGCGAACGCATGGGCCACATCGAGCTGGCATGCCCCGTCTCCCATATCTGGTTTTACAGGTCGGTTCCCAGCAGGATGGGGCTCCTTCTCGATCTTCCTGTGGCCGCCCTCCGCTCCATTCTCTATTATGAGAAGTTCATCGTCATAGATCCGGGCGAAACCGAGCTTAAGAAGATGCAGCTCCTCACCGAGGAAGAGTACAACGCGGCTCAGGACCGCTTCGGCGGAGCCTTCACCGCGGGCATGGGCGCCGAATCGATCCGATCCCTCCTCGAGATCCTCAATCTCGACGAGCTGGCCGCAGAGCTGCGCGAGAAGATGATCGCCAAGGGTCCCAAGGCCGACAAGCGCCTCCTCAAGCGCATCGAGATCGTCGAGTCCTTCAGGAACTCCGGCAACAAGCCGGAGTGGATGGTCCTCTCCGTCGTGCCCGTCATCCCCCCCGAACTCAGGCCCATGGTCCAGCTCGACGGCGGCCGCTTCGCCACCAGCGACCTCAACGACCTCTATCGCCGCGTCATCAACCGCAACAACC
>CAZRYP010000241.1:1530-4263 GCA_964604295.1 uncultured Treponemataceae bacterium | reverse complement strand
CGCGGCGGCCTGTCGGCAGGCTCGCGGAAGGCCATGACGGCCTCGCTGGCCCTCGTCTTCATCCTGGCCTCGGCCGGGATATTCCTTCTCGTCCCCTCCCTCACCGAACCGGCCAGGCGGGCAGCCGAATCCCTCAAGGGGGCATCCCTGTCCCTGCTCAGGCTGATCGCCGATTTCCTCACCTGGCTTTTCCGCGGGCGCCGGCCGACCTTCGCCGCGCCGCGCGACTCGGATAGGCTCGGTCCGGGCATCCTCCCCGAACGGATGGGCGAGGAATCGGCCTTCTCGGCCATCCTGATGTGGATCATGCTCGGGGCGGCGGGAATCGTCATCCTTCTGCTTCTTGGGTATCTCGCGGCATGGCTCTGGCGCCTCCTCATGTCCCGCACGAGGAAACCCGGGGAAGCGGAGGGAGGCGGGAGCCTGGGCTCCTGGTTGAAGGGTATTATGGCCGCGCTGGCTCGGCTCCTTTCCTGGCTGGCCGCCCTACCGCGGCGCCTGGGCTTCGGCAGGCTCCCGGGCCGCCGGAGCACCGCGCTCGAAGCCTACGCGCGCCTCCTCGCCGGCGGACGCGCTGCGGGCGCGGCCCGAAGGCCCAGCGAAACGCCGGGGGAGTTCGCGCGCCGCCTCGCCGCGGCCTTCCCCGCGACAGCCGGCCAGGCCGCCTTCATCGCGGAACAGGTGGAAAAGGAAGTCTACGGCGGCCTGGCCGCCGACCCTGCCGCCGCGGCTCGGCTCGTCGGACTGCGCGCCCGTACCGGCCGTTTGTCCTTTCTCGCCGAAAGACTCCGCCTCGCGTTCAAAAAAGCCCGCTGAAGCCCCTCTCGCCCGCCTCCATAAAAACACCGCAACTCCATGCTCCGTTCACCGGACTTTCACGGAGCGAAAGTATATTCGAGCCCATGCAGACCTATACAAGGCAAATACCGCAGCTATCGATCTCGTTCCAACCCGGGGGAGAACCATGAAAAAGACACTCGCAGCCATCCTGTTTCTGATCGCCACAGTTACGCTTTTCGCGCAGGATATTCCGCTTCCGCCTCCCGCCGCCAAAAGCGGCACCGACCTCATCGGCGCCATCGCGAACCGGAGGGTTTCCAAGACTTTCGTCAAGCGAGAGATTCCCCCGGCCGATCTCTCCACCATATTGTGGGCCGGACTCGGACTTCGGAATGCCGATGCCGTTTCCAGCGCCACCAAGGCGGGCAGGAACATCTCCTTTTCGGGTGACAACCCCTATATCAATATCTATTTGCTGACGGAGAAGGGAAGCTGGAAATATATCGCCGATAAAAACCAACTTCTGTCCATCAACAAAATCGATTCACGAGGGACGGTATCCGCGGCCGCCATTCCCGCAGCTTCCGCCTTGATCCTCTTTACCGTTGACTACGCATTGACTCCGCCCTTCCTCAAATCCAATCCCGCGCTCTTCCTGCAGATGTCTCACGCCACCGCGGGATTCGCGGCCCAGAATATCGGGCTGACGGCTTCCTCGCTGAAATTGGCTTCCGTAGTTCAGTACAGCCTCAAGCCCGCCTCCGCCATTGAAGTCCTCGATCTCGGAAAGGACGAAGCGCCTCTTTTCATCCAGCAACTGGGGTATACGGAATGAGCCTCCTGCTGCTCCTCCTCCTCCTGTTCGCTCCCGCCGTCGCGGGTGCCGGGAATATTTCCATCGAAATCCGGGAAACCTCCCTCGAGCTTCGCCCGGGCCTGTCCACAAGGGTCTGGACGTATAATGGCCAGGTGCCCGGCATGCCCATCGTCGCCTTCCCGGGAGAGAGAATGGTCATAAAAGTCACGAACCGCCTGAGCGTTCCCACGAACATACACTGGCATGGGCTTGCCGTGCCCAACGACCAGGACGGTCCGGCCATACTCATCGAACCGGGCGCCGCCTTCACCTACGACTTCGCGGTTCCCGAAGCCGGAACCTACTGGTATCACAGCCACCAGAGACCGGTGCTCGAGCAGATGGACAGGGGCCTGTATGGGGTCTTCATCGTCAAGGATCCCGCCGACTCGAAGTATTCGGGCGATCAGAGCTACGTCCTGGATGACTGGTTCCTGGGCGCCAATGGCGAAAGGCTTCCGGGCACGGCTCGGGGAATGATGGAGCGGCTGGGGAATGTCGAGAGCGTGAACGGCAAGACTGGACCCGCCATCCAGCCCCTCGTCTTCAGGCAGGGGGGACTCTACAAACTCCGCTTCATCAATGCTTCGACGGCGGCCGTTCATACGCTGAGGATCAAGGGTCATCAGTTCAGGGTTACCCATACCGACGGCCACCCCCTCGCCGAGCCCTACATGACCGACACCATAACCTTGAGCCCGGCGGAAAGAATCGACGCCGAGGTTTCTGCGACGGGCAACTCCGGCAAATCCTATGAAATAGTGAGCGATACGCCTCGTCTCGGCATCAGGATCCCGCTCGTCTACGCGGAGGGGAAGATCGAGCCGGTTTCGTCGCCCTTCATCCCTCCCGCGCCGCGCGGCTTTCCGGGAATATACGAAAAGGCGCCCGATCAGGTACTCGCCCTCAGTTCAGGCATGGGTTCGCCCGGATCCGGCAACGGCATGATGGGCGGCATGATGGGCACCATGATGAGCGGCGCGGGGATGGGCATGGCATGGACTATCAACGGCAAATCCTTCCCGGAAACCGATCCGATTTCCGTGAAGGTCGGCCAGATCGTCAAGCTTCGATTCAGGAATGACGACACAGGGATG
>CAZRYP010000241.1:0-1520 GCA_964604295.1 uncultured Treponemataceae bacterium | reverse complement strand
CCAGATCGTGTCGATCGACGGCGAATTGCCTGACAGGGAAACCTGGAAGGATACCGTGAGCGTGCCGGCGGGGAAATATGTGGACATAGCCTTTGTCATGCGTAATCCGGGCGAATGGATGCTGCATTGCCACATCATCGACCATGAAGACAATGGGATGATGACCATGATCATGGCGCGGTGAGGGGCTGCCCGGGAATGCCGGGTCAGTTCGTGCCGATCTCGATCAGGAGTCCCTGGCTTTCCAGCAGTTCGGGCTCGATGCTCCAGGACAGGCGCTTCAATTGCTCCACTTCGCCGCGCAGGGATTCGACTTCAGCCTGAAGCCCCGAAATCTTGTCCCGCAGTTCTAGAATGATGTCGATTCCCTCTTTGTTGATGCCGAGGGCCTGGTGAAGACTGATGATCTCCTCCAGCCTGTCCAGGTTCCCCATTTCTATTTCCGGCTCGCCGTCCACGATTATCGTGGGATAGAGGCCGAATTCGGAAAATTCGCGAAGAACTTCCCTGTCGATGCGATAAATGTCGCAGACCTGGCTGAGCAGTACCATGGTCGGTCTTTTCATGGATTCTCTCCCTGAACCTTTTCATTCCTGAGAGCTGCCAGTTCCCGCCAAAGTTTCTTCTCCTGGGCTGTAAGGTTTTCCGGCAACTGGAGCGCGACTCTCAGGAACAGGTTCCCCTGAATTCCCGGCTTGCCGTACACGGGGAATCCCTTGCCCTTCAATCGCAGGACGGTTCCGTTTTTCGTGCCGGGAGGAATTTTCAGCTCGAACTTTCCGGAAATGGTCCGGACTTCAAGGGCTGCGCCGAGCATGGCCGAATAGACGCTCACCGGTATGTCCTTGAAAAGGTCCGTCCCCGCGAGCCTGTATTCGGCATGGGGCTGGATGAGAAACGTGATGTAGAGATCCCCGTTATCGCCGTTCCTGCCGCCGGAACCGCCCTTCCCCGCGATCTTGATCTTCTGCCTGTCCCAGATCCCGGGCTTGAGCGTGAGACGGATCTTCTTGTCCCCGATGGAAAGGATTTTGACGCCGCCTTCATAGGCCTCTTCCAGGCTTATGGCCAGCTCGGCCTCCATGTCCTGTCCCTTGCGGCCGGCCCCGGAGCCTCCCCGGCCATGGAATTCCCGGCCGAAAAGCGCGCTGAAAAAATCCGAAGTACCCTGGCCGCCCCCGAACATATCTTCCCAGTCCCCGGCCGATGCGCCCGCTTGGCTCGGCCCGGCCCGGCCGCCGCCCTCGCGGGAGGCATATTTGGACCAGTCGAAATTGTCTGCCTGGCCGGCGTTCCGGTGCAGCTCCCAATCGGAACCGAAGGCGTCGTATTTCTTGCGCTTCTCGTCGTCCGTCAGGACCTCGTTGGCTTCCGAGATTTCACGGAACCGGGCGGCGGCGTTCTTGTCCGTCGTGTTGACGTCGGGATGGTACCGGCGAGCCAGCTTGCGGTACTGTTTTTTTATTTCTTCTTTTCCGGCCGTTCTCTCGACTCCAAGCGCTTTGTAGTAATCTTTGTAT
>CAZRYP010000240.1:0-4287 GCA_964604295.1 uncultured Treponemataceae bacterium | reverse complement strand
TGGAAGGTGGGGGTCGCCCTGATTCCGGGCTTCACGGCCAAGGAGCTCGTGGTGTCGACCCTGGGCATCCTCTACGGCGGCGACACGATAGACGGCGAAGAGACCGAGTCGCTCAGGGAAGCCCTCCGTCGCGATCCGGGCATGAACCCACTCACGGCCATCGTCCTCATGGTCTTCATCCTGGTGATGCCGCCCTGCTTCGCGAGCCTCGCGACCATCCGCGCCGAGGCGGGCAACAAGTGGCTCGTCTTCCAGGTCCTCTATTCCTTCGCGCTGGCCTGGGCCGTCTCCTTCATCGTGAAAATCGTCGGGGGATTCATCGTCGGAGGGCTCTGACCGGCCGGAGGAGCAGGCGAAGGGATGGGCGCCAGGCGGACGCGCCAGGCAAGCCCCCCGCGCGCCGGACCAATCGCCCCAATAGCCCCTATGGCCCTCAGCGCCCCTGCGGCCCCGCGCATTCGGCGCAGAGGCCTGTGGCGTAGAGGGTATGGGCGCTGATGGCCACGCCCGCTTCTCTCTCCATCTCCCGGAGGAGGGGTTCCATCCTGCAGGCTCCCAGGTCGACGAAGCGGTGGCAGCGCTCGCAGTGGAACCAGTGGCGATGCCGGGCGCCCCGCGACACGTAGTAGCGCTCGGTCCCGTGGGCCGAGCAGTGGAGGACGAAGGATTCGGCCAAGCCCCTGTCCTCGAGATAGTGCAGGGCGCGATAGATCGTCGCCGTGTCGCAGAGGCTTCCCGCGAGGGAACCCACTTCGAGAGCCGACAGAGGCTCGCCCGAGGCATCCAGGATTCCCCTCACCGCCTCCCTCGCTTTCGTCATTCTCCCCTCCCCTCGCCCTAGGCCTTGCGCCGCATCCTGAGCGCGGAAGCGGCCAGGAAGGTGGCGCCGGCCACGAGGACGACGACGGCGCCGGTGGGCAGGTCCAGCCCCCAGCTGACGACGAGGCCGGCCACCGAGAAGACAAAGGAAAACAGGGTTCCCAGCACCATCATCCCCGCCAGGTTCTTCGCGAAGTATCCGGAAGTGCCGGCCGGGAGGGTGAGCATGGCGATCACCATGACGATCCCGACGAAGGTCTGGAGGAGGACGACGGCGACAGCGGTGACGCCGAGGAGGACGAGGAAGACGATGTCGGTCTTCACGCCCCTCGTCCTGGCGAATTCCTCGTCGAAGGCGCTGGCCTCAATCTGGGGATAGTAGCGCCAGGCCAGAAAGATGACGACGACATCGAGGACGGCGAGGAGGACGAGGTCCCTCGCGGAGACGAGGAGGATGTTGCCGAAGAGGTAGCTCATGGGGTCGGCGTAGCCCGGGGTCTTGGCGATGAAGACGATGCCGATGCTCATGCCGATGGCCCAGAGGGCGTTGATGACGGTGTCCTCCCTCTGCTTGGCCTTGAGGGAGACGAAGCCGATCAGGGCGGCCGAGATGACGGCGAAGACGAGGGCGCCGGCGATGGGGGGAAGCCCCGGCACGATGTTCTTGGCCGCGAGGTAGAGTGCGAGGCCTATGCCGCCCAGGACGGCGTGGGAGATGGCGCCCGCCAGGCCGGCGATGCGCTTGACCGTGACGACGGATCCCAGGACGCCGAAGAGTATGCTCGAGAGGATGCCCGCGAGGAGGGCGTTCCTCACGAAGGGCATGGCTGGATCAAAAAGCGCGGAGAAGAAGCTCACGGCTGCCCCCCCTTCCCTTCCTCGGGGGCGCAGCAGGCGTCGGGCAGTTCGGTGTCGTGGAGAACCTGGAGGACTGTCCCCGGGTAGAAGCCCGAGGGAAGGTGCTCGGCCGGACCGGCGGCGTGGCGCACGACGCCCCGCCTCTGCCCTTCCCTGTCCCCGACGCAGAGCACGACATCGGTGAGGGAGGAGACGAAGGCGGTGTCGTGAGTGGCTATGAGGATGGTGGTCGTGCCCTTGAGGTTCCCGAGGACGGAGAAGAGCCTTTCCTCGCTCTCCCTGTCCATGTTGGCCGTGGGTTCGTCCAGGATGAGGAGGCGCGGAGCGCTGGCGAGAGCCCGCGCGACGAGGACCCTGCGGCGCTGGCCCCCGGAGAGGGCCGTGTAGGAGCGATCCCTGAGATCGGCGACGCCGGCCAGCTCGAGGGCGGTGTCCAGGTCGGCACAGGCCGGCCCCATGCAGCCCCTGCCGAAGCCCTCGAGCCTGCCCATCCTCACCACCTCTTCCACCGAAATGGGAAAAGCCGGGTCGAAGTGCATGTACTGGGGCACGTAGCCTATGCCGCCCCTGGCCAGCTCGGGGCGCGTGCCGAAGACCTCGACCTTGCCCGAACGGGGCCGGGCGAGACCCATGACGAGCCTGAGGATGGTCGTCTTGCCCGAGCCGTTCGGCCCGACCAGGGCGACGAACTCGCCTTCGTGGACATGGAAGGAGCTTTGGCTGAGGACTTCCACCTCGCCGTGAGCGAAATCCACGCCAGAGAATTCTATGGCTATTTTCCTGTGCTCCCGCATCGGCTTTCCTTTTCAGCGAACCGCGGCGCTCTTCAGCGCGGCGCCCATGACCTTGATGTTCTCGAGCCAGCCGGGGGCGAGAGGATCGATTTCCACGACCACGCCGCCTATGGCTTTCGCCACGGTATTCGCCGCGGCCGCCGGAAACTGCTTCTGCACGAAGATCACCCTGGCCTTCTCCTTTCGCGCCTTGCCTATGAGGAGGGCGAGGGTCTTCTGGGTCGGCTCCTTGCCGCCGACTTCCACGGCTTCCTGCCTGAGCCCGAACGAATCCAGAAAATAGCCGAAGGAAGGATGGTAGACGAAGACGGCCGAACCCTTCATGGGGGCAAGATCCCTGGCGAGGGAGGCGAAGACTGCCTCGATCTCTCTCAGGTAGGCGTCGTGGTTGGCCTTGAAGAATGCGGTGTGAGCCGGCTCAAGCGCCGCGAGGGCGTCCCGTATCGAGGCGAGCTGTATCCTCACCGCCTCCAGGCCGAGCCAGACATGGGGGTCGGGGCCTCCCTCGCCCTCATGGCCGTCCTCTCCCGGGGAATGACCGTCGCCGTCCTCGTGCGATTCGAGGGTCCTGTAGACGACGCCGCCCGCGGTGTTCACGACCTTCAGCTTCGGATAGAGGGACCTGATCTTGGGGAGGAGGGCGTTCTCGAACTCGACGCCGACGGAGAACCAGATCGCGGCTCCGCTCAGCTCGGCCATCTGCCGGGGCGTCGGTTCATAACTGTGGGGCGATGCCCCCGGTCCGACGAGAGTGATGACCCTGACCTTGTCGCCGCCTATCCTGGCGACGAATTCCGACTGGGGGAGGATGGATACGGCCACGACTGGGAGGACCGGCGCGCCGGCGGCGGGCAGGACGGCGGCTAGAAGCGCAAAGGCCACGATAAGGGTGATTTTTTTGCAAACCATTTGCAATAATATAGCTTTGGAGGCGAATTAATGCAAGCCGGTCGCATTTTTCAGTTACATTTTTCCGTCACATTTTCCCGGCCGGCATATGAAGTTCGCGGCGGATCGGGCTCAGCGCAGCCTGGCGGTCAGCTTGCCGAGGAGGAAAAGATAGCCCGCCGAGACGGCGAAGGAGATGAGAGTGCCCAGCCAGGGGCCGATGAGGGGAAAGAGGATGCCGGCGCAGCTGGTGTACACGATGATGTTGGACGAGGAGAGGATGAGTATCTTGCCCGTGGCCTGGGTGAAGGCGGTGCCCTGGCTCCGGGCGAGGATCACGAGCGCCGAGGTGAGGGCGGCGGGAAAGGTCGCGAGCACGCCCGTCATGTAGGCGGGGGCTACCTGGGCTATGGCGACGGCTCCGGCCACGACGCTCCCCGCGAAGAAGGCGCGGATGCCCGCGATTTTCCAGGAGAACGTGACGGGCTTCTTGTCGGTTTTCTTCACCCCGAGCTTGGCGTCGGTGAACAGGAAGAGCAGCCCCGCCACCGCGAGGTACACGATGATGGAAGCAAGGAAACCCAGGGGAGGCAGGAGGATCAGGACGATGACCGCGAAGACGGCCCAGGCGGCGAGAGCCGCGCCGAGGGCAGGCCAGAGCCCGAACCTGAGCGCGAAGATGAAGGCGACGAGGAAGAAGGTATCGATCATCATGCCCATAGGGACGCCCGCCGTGGCCGAAGCGGCGTACTCCGGTCCCCTCGTCAGCGCCACGAAGAGCAGGGAAATGAGTATGTTCGAGGGCATGTTGGCGATGAGGCCCGCCTTGCGGCTGCCGAGACGCTCGCCCAGGAAGGTGGCGGCGGCGATCCAAACGCCGGCTATGACAAAAGAGAGAGCGATGCGGATCAGTACGGGATTCATCGTG
>CAZRYP010000239.1:0-4308 GCA_964604295.1 uncultured Treponemataceae bacterium | reverse complement strand
TTCCCACTGGGACCGCATCGAAGAACTCGGCGCCGCGGGCACGCGTCCGCTTTTCCTCCGGAGCGTGGAAATCGCGGGGGACAGGGGACACGCGAACCTGCATGGAGTCGCTTCCTGGCCGGATCCTTTTCCCGACGACGGGGATGGGGCGCTGGCGGAATTCCTGGGCAGGCCCATCGCGGGTTCGATGGAGAAGGCGGCGGATTTCGCGCACGCGCAGGGCGGCCTGTTCTGCGTAAATCATCCGCTCAGCGCGGGAGTATCATGGAGATATGGAGAGTTCCCCCTCCGGAAAGCTGACCTTCTGGAAATAGCCTGCCTGCCGGACGGACCGGTTTCATTTCTCTACCCGACCCTGTGGGACAGGCTGCTCTGCGACGGCCTCAGGCCGACGGGAGTGGGCAGTTCCGATTCCCATGACCCCCTCCAGGACGGCCCATGGGCTCTCGGCAGAATCCGGAACTGGGTCTACGCTTCATCCCTCTCCAGGGAGGGCATCCTCCAGGGGCTCGCGGCCGGCCGCAGCTATGTCGCGGTAGGCGGATCGAGGCTGTCCTTCACGGGGCACGGGAAGGGCGACGAAACAGGCAGGGTCCCGATGGGCTCCGAGGTCGAACTGGATCGCGGCGAGACCTGCGAATTCGAAATCGCGCTGTCGTCCCATCCCTCCGGGAATCTTTTCATCATGAAGGACGGTTTTCTTGCCGATGTGCGGTATCTTCCCGCGGCCGCGGGCGTCTCGAGACTGCGATACGCGGTGGAATCGGGCGGAATCGCCGCCAAGGGTTCTTACCTAAGAGTCGAATTCCACGAAGATCTGGAAAAGGCCGCGTACCACGGCATGGCTTTCAGGGATCACCGATCCCTGAGGCTGCTCTCCAATCCCATCCATATGAGGGTGCGTCCATGAGTCTCACGATCTGCGTGTATTGCGGTTCCAACGAGGGAAGCGATCCCGCCTATGGCTCCGCCGCGGCCGGGCTCGCGCGCGCGCTGGTTTCGCGGGGCGTGGGAATCGTATATGGGGGCGGGATGAGAGGGCTCATGGGGGGAGTGGCGAAGGTCGCGATCGAGCACCAGGTTCCCCTGACGGGCATCATCCCCGAGCGGTTCAGATCGAGCCGTTCGACGCCGCCGGAGGGGGCGACCTATCTTTCGGTGGGGTCGATGCAGGAACGGAAGGAAAAGATGAGGAATCTCGCCGACGCCTTCGTGGCTTTGCCGGGGGGCATAGGGACGATAGACGAGATCGCCGAGACATTGATGATGAGGTCCCTGGGCTTCCACGAAAAACCCCTCGGGCTGTTGAACGTCGGCGGATTTTTCGACAGTTTCACCGAACTGATGCGGAGGGCGACGGGAGCGGGGTTCATGAAACAGTCCCTGCTGGACAGCCTGATCGTGTCGGACGATGCCGAGGCCCTCGTCGACGCGCTGATCGCCGGAATAAAATCCCCGGGGAATCCTGTCTAGATCCGCGTCAGGCCTTCCCCGAGCCTGAAATTCGACACGACGAATTCATAGCGCGAGGCGTTGAAAATCGAAAAACAAGTCTCCACCGTGCTCCCGTCGCCGAGGTAGCCGACGCTCTTGTACCACAGTTGCGCCGAGCCTTCGGGAACCCCCAGGAGCCCGCAGGCCTCATTGTCCGGAGTGATCGCCGTCACGACGCCTTCCGTCCTGGCGACGGGCCTGCCGAGGATGCGCGCGTAGAGTCCGTAGAACGATTCCTTCTCGAGGTCGTACTTCTGCATCGTGTCGCCCAGGCCGCGGGATACGAAGGTGTTCATTATCGCCATCGGTACGCCGTCGATCACGCGAAGGCGCCGGAAGTGCCAGGCGAGGAACAAGCCGTCCTCCCCGGCCTCGAGACCGAGAATGGAAGCGATGCCCGGCTGGACGCTCTCAAGACCGCGGTGCAGGAGATGGGTGGTGACTTTCTCCCCGCGTTCGCGCATCGCGTCAAGGAATCCCGAATTGGCGTCGCCTGAACGCAGGAGGGATTTGTGGACGAAGGTACCCTTGCCGCGGATCCTTTCAACGAGCTTGAGCCGGGCCAATTCGTCGAGCGCCCGGCGCACGGTGATCCTGCTGACCCCGAATTGCCTGCACAGTTCGGCCTCGGTCGGCATGAGGGCGCCTTCGGTCCATTCCCCCGAGAATATTTTTTCCTGGATGGAGGTGAACACCGTCCGGTGTAAAGGTGCGTGTGCCATCGGGGGAAATTCTACTTCGCCAGCATCGGGCAGTCCATACCTCGGCGCCAGCGGCGGATTCCCTGGATGCCGGACGTTCGGCCCATGACCGATGCGGGATCGCGGGCGCCCATGAAGGCGGTCCTTTCCCTGTCCGGCCGCACTTCGGGGCCTTCCACGACGGTTACCGGCACGCCCCTGTCGATCGCCTCGACGATCTCGCTTTCCGCGACGGCGCCGCCGCCGAAATAGATCATGCCGCCGCCGGTATCGGCGGCGATGCGCGCCATCAGCGACTCGCCTTCACGCAGGACGCGCCAGTCGCCCGGCGGCGTATCGACGAGCACGACATAATCCTGGGGCTCGATTTCGCTCCAGGTGGCGTTGCGCGATACTATGCCGGCGGTCCTGACCTTTGAGAAACCCAACCCGGCGGCGCAGGGCGGTATCAGCCTGTAAGCCATCCCGATGCCTGCTCCCGTGGCTCCCGAAATGTAGAAGGTATCGTCTCCGCATTCCCGCACCAGCGCGAGGATCAAGTCGCCCAACGCGGCCGGATCTTCGTAGCCGAGGCCTGAGTACCCGCCCAGGACGACGGTCTTGTATCCTCGGGCGAGGCTGAGCAGGGTTTCATAGGTGACGGACTGGGCGGAAAATCCGGGATCGGCGCTCATGGGGAATTCCTCCACACCGGTATGCCTCAGCGCTTCCCGCGCGAATGCTTCTCGGCCTTGGCCGCCATGAGCCTCAGGTCGGCTTCGGCCAGCATGGAGGCGAGGCTGGCTTCGGAACCCGAGGGCCTCACCGACATGCCGAAGCTGACGCCGAGGTTCCTCCGCCTGATGTTTCCCTTCTTCCATGATTCCACCGCGTTCTCCAGGCGTGCCTTCGCGGCCTGGGTCATGTCCTCCCCGTCCTCCAGGAAGGCCACGAATTCGTCTCCGCCGATGCGGGCATAGAGGTCGTACTCGCGGAAGCTCCGGGCGAGCACCTTGCCGAACTCGATGAGGGCCAGGTCCCCTTCCGCATGGCCGTAATCGTCGTTGACCGTCTTGAAGTCGTCCAGATCCATCATGAGAAGGCAGAATGTGGCGGGGAATCTCTTGGCCCTCTCGAAAGAAGTATGGGTCATCTCCTCCAATCCGTGGCGGTTCAGGAGTCCCGTGAGCTGGTCGCGTATGGCTTTTTCGTACACGTTGCGGAACATGGTGGTGTAGGGCTTGTCCAGGCCCTCGTTGACCACGAACATTCCCACGAGGCTGCCCGAGAATACGTAGAGGAGGTGGCCCAGGCCGTTGAGGAGGTCGTAGACGGTGGAATACAGGGTGAAGACAAATTCGGCCGCCGTGCCGAAGACGATGGCCCAGGCGATCACCTGGACGTAGGCGAGGTCCAGATGGATGCGGAGTCCTATCAGGCGGATCAGGGTGATGATTCCCATGAGGATGACGGCATATTCGGAAATCTTCTTGAAGGGCGTGAGCCCGACGCCTTCCACAAAACAGGCTGGGAAGACCTTCGTGAAGATCGATGCCACGAGGGCGGCGGTGACGAGGGTGAATCCCGCGATGATCTTCCAGGGGGCCAGACCGCGCTTCCAGAGGAAGGTGGCGAAAAAAAGGCTCGATGACTCGAGGAGACGCCTGGCTATCCAGAATTGGGTGGCCATGCTCGCGTCGATGCCCTGGACGAGTCCCATGCCCTTGTAGGTCAGGGTGTGGAGGAGGCCGAGGATCGAGGCGAAGAGGTAGGAGATGCTGATGAAGAGGACGATGGTGTTCTTGGAGTAGCGGTAGGTGCGGGTTCCGACGATGAAAAGGAGGAGTGCGATCAGGATGGTGATGTTTTCGGTGAGGAAATGGAAAAGAAGGAAGCCCTGGGTCAGCCAGAAAAAGGGCAGAACGAGAAAGGTCAGCGCCGCGAAGCCCGCGACGCCGAGGAGTCTCTCGTTTTTTCCCATAGTGCCACAAGCATAAGCGCGGCGGCCTCCGGACGCAAGGGACTCGTCGGTCCGAGCGGTCCGGCAAGTCGCGGATTCAGGAGTAGATGCCGGGGTTGATGCAGTCGGGAGGGCGCTTGCCGGAGAGCATGGCGACGAGGTTGGCGGCCGCCT
>CAZRYP010000238.1:0-4312 GCA_964604295.1 uncultured Treponemataceae bacterium | reverse complement strand
ACGACAGCCCTGTCGTCCTGCATGGGCATGGATGAAGGATAGGAGAGGAAGCGTCCCACCCTCTTCCCCTTTTTGTCGAGAAGCTCGATGAGGGCGAGGAAAATCTTGGCCTCGGCCTCCCTCTTGCGCAGGGCACGGCGCTGGTTTCTCACCGTCGAGGGCGATTTCCCGCCCAGGCTCGCCGCGATTTCCTTATCCGTCGATCCGCGATAGAGGAGTCGGAGCACATCGGACAGACCTTCGGGCACACCGGTGAGATCCTTGCCCAAACCGAGGATTTCTTCGAACATGTCGCCATGGGCGGACTCTGCGTGTTCCTTCGCCGCCCGTACCGCCATCGAGAATCCGCCGGCGGACGAGTACACCCTCCCCTCTTCGAACACCGCGTCACAGCGAAGACAGCGGTAGGTCGAGCTGTCTTCGCCGCGGGTGAACCCGCGCGCGAGATCCTCGGCAGAAACTGCGTCAATCAATGTTTCATCTATCATATTTCCATTATATCTCATTGTACGTCTATTAATCAATAGACATTTAAAAATTCAATGACTACAGTCCACCCTCCTTGCCATTCACCGATTTATCGAGAAAAAAAATATGATTTGATGAAACCCTTGACCTGGGCTACAATGCTTTTAGGAGGCTTCCATGAAAAAAATTGTCTCGTTCGCGGTTGCACTCGTCCTTGCCCTTTCAATGACTAGTTGCGCCTCGATGCTCAAGTCAATGGGAGGCGTCAGCAAGGCCGAACTTACCGCCTATACAGTCGCCACGGATGAGAAGCTCAACGCCATCACCGGCGCGGTGACAAGCGTCGAAACCGCGATGAAGGAGCTCGAGGAAGTCAGGGCCCTCATCGCAAAACTGACGGCCGATATGGAGGAGATGAAACTGACGGCGCAGGAACTGAGGGAAGCCACCGGTACGATAGAGGCGCTCGCCGTCAAGGTGGAGACGGTCTCGGCCACGGTCGGGGCGGTCTCATCCAAGGTCGAAACCCTGTCGGACGATACTTTGCTGAAGCTCGCCCAACTCATACAGGATGCGTTGAAGGCAGCCGAAGCCAAATAATTCCCCGCTGAAGGGTTGATTCCGTCCCGCCTGGCGGCGAGGCCGTCCGGACCGTCGCCGGCGGATGCTCATTCGTAAATAATCCGGACAACGCCATTGCGCTGAATCCCGGGAAACCATATAGTTTCCGGCAACATGCTTGAAACATGTCTGGGCAAAGCATATCCACACCCTTCACAACCATCAGGAGACAGTCGGTGATCCTCGAAAAGATCTTGTCGATATTCGTCATCATAGCGATAGGATTCGCCGCGAAGAAGGTGAAGGCGGTGGACGCGGCCTTCCTGCGCGGCCTTTCAGCCTTCATGATGAACATCGCCCTGCCCTTCGCATTCATCGCGAGCCTCGACCGGAGCATCCCCAAATCGGTGCTGCCCGAACTCGGCATGATGGCCCTGTGGTCGATCGCCATACACGGGGCGGCGATAGGCTTTGCCTCCATCGCCTACAGACGCTTTCCCGAAGGTCAGCGCAAGATACTCTCCTTCATCACGGTATTCACCAACTGCGCCTTCATGGGGCTTCCCGTTGCGCAGAGCGTGGCCGGGACGAAGGGGGTCATGTTCGCCTCAATCTACAACCTGATGTACGGGATACTGATATATACCTATGGCGTGTCGCTTTTCCAGGAGAAATCGGATCCAGACAAGTGGAGAAAGGTCCTTCTCAATCCGGGCATCGTCGCGATCTTCATAGGCATCGTGCTCTGGTTCCTGCCCTTCGCCCTCCCCTCCTTCATGCTCGAATCGATGAGCCTGATGGCGAAGCTGCAGACTCCGCTCGCGATGTTCGTCGTCGGGGCGAACATCGCCAACATAAGGATAGGGAAGATCCTAGCGGGAAAGGCCCTGCTTACGGCGATGGGAGTCAGGCTCCTGGGCATTCCCCTCGCGGTCTATGCCGTCATAAGGCTCACCGGCTCATCGGGCTTGGCGCCCGAGATCGCGCTTCTCATGACCGCCATGCCCGCGGGCGCTCAGACTGTCGTCATCGCCGAAAAAATGGGGGGAGACTCGGCTTTTGCCTCGGAAATAGTCTTCGCGACCACGATAGCGTCGATCGTGACC
The DNA here is from genome assembly GCA_964604295.1 of uncultured Treponemataceae bacterium. GTDB lineage: Bacteria > Spirochaetota > Spirochaetia > Treponematales > Rectinemataceae > CAZRYP01. The sequence goes on along the minus strand of CAZRYP010000238.1, from coordinate 2,177 downwards.
ATACCCTTCTTCGCCGGGCTCGTGGCCTAGCATTCCCCGGTCCGACTACATCGCCTCGCCATAGTCGATCATCTTTATGATCGCCGCCCTGCAGGTCTCGAAATCCTTGTCGCGGATCGCCTCGAATATCGTCCTGTGCTGGGCGCAGGCCTGGACGAGAAGTTCCCTGCTGTTGGCGTTCATTTTCATCCTGCTCGTGACGATGATATGGAGATACCTCAATATCGGCTCCCTGGCCACTTCGAAGGAATACTTGTAGAGGGTGTTCTTGGATAGCATGACGATCTCGTGATGGAAATCCATATCCCTGGCGATCAGTTCCTTCTGGGTATCGGGATCCAATTCGGAATGCGCAAAAAGTCTCGAGCAGACTTCATCATAGCGGTCGCAGGATGCTTCCAGGCTTCTGATCTCCTCGGGTGTGGATCTTTCCATAGCCAGCCTTGCGCATTCCACTTCCAGGGATTTTCTGAATTCACACACGTTGTCGAGCATCTCCGGAGTGAGGTAAAAGTCCGAGACTTCTCCGATATAATTCCTGAAGCTGAAATCCTTTACATAGGTCCCCTCGCCCACCTTCGTCTCGACTATTCCCTGGGAGCTCAGTTTCTGCAAGGCCATGCGGACGGAAAGCCGATTCACCCCGAACATTTCCGAAAGTTCATTCTCCGAGGGAAGCTTAACCCCAGGTTTCCATTCTCCCTCTTTTATCGAGACTTTGATGCTGTCGGCAATCTCGTCTGGCAGTGAAGTTTTTTTAATTTTCATCGTATCCTCCGGCTCAGGGGTTTCGGAACCTCCGATCGCCTCTCAGCATATAATCAGTATTCTTTGCCTGAGTCAAGAATAACAAGGCTTCTCCAAAGTTGGCGCATGAGGCTGAATTCGGGATTTTTCCGCTCGAGGAAAGAAGCAAAAAAAAGTTGACAGGGTTAAAAAGTGGATTTACTCTCTACCTAGCGAACAACTGGACAGCATACAGTCCATCAGCGATCAACCGAACAGTTCGTGTATGGAGATGCTCCGATGAGGGACAATCACTACGAGAAGGACGCTATCCAGAATCTCGGACAGCTGAAGCGGCTCAACAAGGGGCTCTTCGATGCCTTTTCCGATTTCGACGCCAAGGTCTTCGCCGAAGGGGCGCTTCCTTCCAAGGTCAAGGAACTCATCGCGGTGGGCTGCGCCCATGTGACGCGCTGCCCCTACTGCATCGACTTCCATGTCCAGAAAGCGAGGAAGGCCGGAGCTACCGAGGAGGAAATCGCCGAATCGGTGTTCGTCGCCGTCGCGATGAGTGCGGGAGCCTCCATGGCCCACGCCTGCGTCACGATCGACAGTCTGTCGGAATTGAAGCGAGGAGACTGATTCATATGGAAAGCTACAGGAAAATCGAGAGGACAAGCATACCCGATCAGATATTTGCCCAGCTGAAGGAATCCATACTCGCGGGAAAATGGCAGCCCGGAGAGTCCCTCCCTTCGGAAAGCCAGCTCTCCGAGGATTTCGGCGTCAGCAGGATGTCGGTCAGGGTGGCGATTAAAAAGCTCCAGACATTCGGTCTCGTCGAAGTCAGGATGGGCGAAGGCACCTATGTCATCGAGTTCAATCCTTCAGTCTTCCTGAAAGGCCTGAGTCCTATCTTTTCCAAGCCCGCGAACGCCCTCGAGATCCTCGAGTTCCGGAAGGCACTGGAAATCGAATGCATCAAGCTCGCCATAAAACGGGCGAACGAAAGCGACATAGCGACGCTCGAGAGCATCTTCAAGGAATATTGGAAGGCGATGGCCGCCGATGATCAGGAGCGAAGGCTGGCCCTGGATTTTCGGATGCATCACCAGGTCTTCCTCATGTCCAAGAACAGCCTTTTCATACAAATCTACGAATCCATGCATCAGTTATTTTTCCTCCACATAGACGAGAACTCCCACCTCTATATGGACACCTATGGGGATGTGACGATGGAGACCGACGAGCATGCCCTGGTGCTCAAAGCCATCAAGGACAGGGACATAGCGGCCGCTGTCGCCGCCTACACCGAATTGCATGAGAAACTCGTTGCCGTGTACGAGGGACATAACGCGGAAGCCGCCGCGGGCGACAGGAAAATGGAGCGATAATTGAGGCTTCGAGCCTCGAGGAGGATATTTTCCATGAAAATCACAAGCGTGGATGTC
>CAZRYP010000237.1:0-4330 GCA_964604295.1 uncultured Treponemataceae bacterium | reverse complement strand
CTTCTTCATAGCCTTCGCAGGGGAACTCGGCATCATCTATTTCGTCCGGCGCAGCCTGACCGAGAGCGGCTCCCTCCTTCCGGCTTCGGGAAAGGAAGCCGGGGCGGCGTCCTCAGCCGGCATGAGCAGGCCCGCCTTCCTGGCTGCCAATCCCTTCAGGATACTGAAAGGAAGGAAGGATCTGGGGAGGTTCATAGCCGTTTCCTGCCTGACCAATCTGCCGGTGGGAATGGTGCTTCCCTTCACCCAGCTCTTCGCGAGCGAATCCAAGGCCGCCAGCCCCTATATCCTGGGTGCCATGGTCACGGGATCGGCCCTCGTCAGCCTCCTCGCGGGCCTTCCCCTGGGCAGGCTGGCCGACAAAGTGGGCAGGAAAAAGCTTCTCTACATCCTCTCGCCCTTCTTCCTCGCCAGCAATCTCATCCTGGTATATTCCTCGAACCCCCTCCTCCTCATCCTCTCGGGAATCCTCCAGGGCGTCTTCCCCGTAACCCTCGTGATATCGGCGGCCATGTCCTTTGAGCAGGTGCCCGCGGGCGACATGGGGGACTGGATGGCTCTCCTCAGATTTTTCAGGATGGCGATGGGAGCGGTTCTCACGGTGATCGCGGGGCTCATATGGGATCACCTGGGCGGACGGTGGGTATTCCTCCTGGCCGCGGGCATAGACATCCTCGTCAGGATTCCCCTCCTCGTCGGCATTCCCGAAACCCTGGAGAAGAAGGCTTAAGTCAGGCCGGCCATCCTGGAGACCTGGAAGCGCAGCAATGTCCTCCGCTTCCCTGGCTCCGTCTTCCTCGGGTCGGAGAGGTAGATTTCCCGATGCCGGAGGGATGACCTCGCCAAGCCTTCCGCCGCCGCGAAGGCCTCCATGACGGCGAAGCTGGCGGGCTCGTCGTCGTAGCTCCCGACATGGATCATCTGGACGCATTCGCCCTCCTCGGCGCTCTCGAAGCGGACCGCGTCGAGGAGGGCCGAGGGCTGCTTCCCGCGCGCCCGTCCGATCAGGAGGGAGACGAAGGCTCCGTCCACGAAATCGGGCTGGCGGATCATCAGCGAGTAGGCGAGATCGTCCTTGTCCAGAAATCCCTTGTTCACGCGCTTAGCCTCTTCGCTGAGGTCCCACAACCCTTCGAGGGGGTAGACGGCGTACTCGGCATAGCCCGTAGGCGCGATGCCGGCCTTGGGCGACATCCTGACGCCGTAGGCGAGGGAGTAGAGCGCGGCGACTCGGGAGGCGAAATCCTCTCCGTTGGGGTTCCCTTCGCCGTCGATGACGAGGAAGCGGAAGGCCGGAAGCCTTACGAGCCGCGGTCCGGCTTTGGGGAGGTAGAAGTCCTTTTCGTCCTTTTTCCAGTCCGCCTTCACGATTTCATTCCCTCCCTTTCCTTGCCTGCTTTTCCGCCGGATCGAGGGACGAACGGATATCCTCGTCCAGGAAAAGCCCCATGCAGATGATATCCTCATACCTGCCCCTGAACTTTCTCTTCTTCCTCAGGCAGCCTTCCTCGACGAAACCCAGCTTGCGGTAGAGCCCCCGCGCCGCGGCGTTCGTCGCGAAGACTTCGAGTTCCAGCTTTTCCAGGCCGAGACGCCGGGCGCTCGCGACGCAGGCCTTGAGGAGCCTCTCGCCCAGGCCCTTCCCGCGGTGGCTTTTCGATACCCCCATGCCGACCGTGGCCGTGTGGCTGATCTCCTCGAAGGCGCCTATGTTGAAATCGATCCAGCCCACGAGCTCTCCGCTTTCCGCATAGGCCCCGATCATGGGGTTGCCGGCCGCGATATGCGATTCTATGTACTTCAGGGTTCCCTCGCGGGGGAAGCGGAGGGAGAAGAAGAGGTACTTCTCCTCATCCTTGATTTCGTCGACGAGGGCGTGCAGCGCGTCGGCGTCCTCGGGCGGGAGGGGACATATTTCGTAACCCATCAATCGGCCCTCCCAGACCACAGCATCCTGTTGCCTTCGAAGCGGAACTGGGCCTTTCCCGAATCCTTCAGATAGGAAAGAAATGACCTGATAGTGCTGCCTGCCAGCGCGTACTGGGCATAATCGAGGCCGATGCCGTAGGCTGAGGCCGTTTCGGCCAGCAGTTCCTCGAAGGCGAGGGGCTTCCCCAGAAGGCCGAGGATCGTGGCTACGATGTCCTCGACCCTGCCGCGGTTGATGGCGGCCAACCTTCCTATCGATGAGCCGACCTCCCCGTGGGAGGGGACGAACCAGGCGGCGTCGACCGAGGACAGGGCGTCCAGGCTCCGCGTGAAGGCTTTGATGTCGTAGATGAAGGGGATGGGGTATTTTTCGAGAATTTTCTCGCCGAAAAGGCTGTCGCCCAGGAAGAAGACGCCGTCCCCGGTCAGAATGCCGGTCATGTCGATGAAATGGCCCGGCAGGGGGATGAAGGTGAAGTTCCCGTCGAACCTGTCCCTTCCGATCAGGCGGGTTACTTTCGAAGGCTTGGCTTCGAAGAATTTGGACCTGAGCTCCCGGAAAGGATAGCCTCCCCAGAGGAGGCTGCTCTCGAGGGCAGGGTTTTCTATCAGGGCGGATTCGCCGGCCGTGGCCCAGATTTCACAGCCGGTGGCGGTCTGGAGATAGCCGTTCGCGCCGATATGGTCGGCGTTGGAGTGGGTGTTGATGATGGCTTTGAGCGTCCAGGCTTTTTCGGCGAGGAGTTTCAGCATCTTCCTGCCGGCGTCCTTGTCGTTGCCCGAGTCGATGAGGATTGCCGAAGATCCGTCGATGCTGAGGCCCACATTCGTGGGTCCGGGCAGGAGCCAGGTATTTCCGGCGATTTGAACGAGAGCGGCGTTGTCCATTGAAAGCTCCAGTTGCACCAAGGGTAGCGCAGACGGGACTCGAAGGGAACAGGCCCCGCGGTTCGGGCGCCGGGCTTCGGAAGGCAGGGCGAGGCCGCATTCCCGGGGGCGGACTTCATTTTTCCTCCTCCGGTTTCATCTCGGTGAGGAGGGGCCAGTATTTTTTCGGCATGTGCCCCCGCTGCAGTTTTTCGTTCTTCCGCTGGGCTATCGCGACCGCGTCGAAGTAGCGTACCCATCCCGAACGTATCAGTATTTCACGCTCAGAAAAGGGAACTTCACAGGCCTTGCCGCCGCCGGCTTCCGACCCGGTCCCGAGCATGAATCCGGCGACTATCCTCCAGGGATGGCCGACGCCGTGGAGGAGGGCCCTGCCCCTTTTCCTGTCGTGGATGGCGAAGTCCATGTCGGCGTAGCGCGCCGCGAAGTGGTCGCCGATGAGGGGGAGGACATCGCAGTCGGGTTCGATGGGGGCGTACCAGGAGCCGTCGGCCAGCTCCGAGAACCTTACGAGGCCTGAGATGAGGTGGGCCTGGAATCTCGCCCTCTGGGCTGCCCTGTCCAGGGCGCCGATATCCTGGTCGGCCAGGTCGTTCAAGACCTTTCCGCCTTCCCGCGAAATCCTGCACAGGGCGCGGGCGACCGCGTCCTCCCTAGCCGGGAAGTCCGAACAGAAAGCCTCAAGGCAGGTGCGCATGGCGGTTTCTCCACCCTTTCGCGAGAGGCGCTCCTGGAGCCGGGTCGCCCGCGCCTCGTCAAGGCGCACCGCGAGGGTTTCGTCGAAGAGTTCAGGCCGGGACTCCCTGGGGCGAATGGCCGGAAAGGGGCGGCCCGAGCGATGCATGTTGATCGCCTCGGCGACGGCGCAGAGAAAGCCCTGGAATCCGCCTTCATAGGAGAGGATGAGCTGGACGGGCGGCCGGGGCGGCCCCGCCTCATCATTCCGCCGCGCCGGACTCAGGTTTCCGCCTCCCAGGGCAGGTCGGGCTGGGCTGAGGGATCCTCGCGGAAGGAAGGGTCGAGCAGGACCCGCCTCAACAGGTCGGGCCGCCCCATCCGGCCCATCTCCCCTCCCTCCGCGAGCTTTCCTCCCACTGTGATGAACCATTTTGCCCTCCTCATGACAACGCCCAGCCGGGAGAGGGAAGGGGCCCTGATGGCCGACTGCCTTCTGGCCTTCACGATCCTGGAGGCCGATTTGGGGCCGATTCCCGGCACGCGGAGGAGGTCCCTGTAGTCGGCGGTCCAGATTTCCACGGGGAAGAACTGCATGTTGCGCAGAGCCCAGGAGCTTTTCGGGTCCATCCGGCTGTCGAGGAAGGGATGGGCCTGGTCGAGGATCTCCGACGCGGAGAAGCCGTAGAAGCGGAAGAGCCAGTCGGCCTGGTAGAGTCTGTGTTCCCTGGCCAGGGGAGGCTTGCCTACGGAGGGCAGGCGGGGATCGGAACCCGTCGGGATGAAGGCGGAATAGTAGACTCTCCTGACGTCGTAGGCCAGATAGAGATTTTCGGCG
>CAZRYP010000236.1:4088-4332 GCA_964604295.1 uncultured Treponemataceae bacterium | reverse complement strand
CGCGTCGGGGCGGTCACCCAGGAGCGAGAAGAACAGTTTTTCGTTCACTTCAATTTTGGGCATGGTATTCTCTCCCTCAGCGTGTTTTGTTCAGGGCTCTGCGCAGGCGCACGCTCTCCAGGTCGGGACTGAAAAGCTCCCTGAGATCGTTCAACCCGAGGGCCATCAGCGCCATCCTGTCGATGCCTATGCCCCAGGCGAGGACGGGAACGTCTATGCCGAGGGACCTGGTGACTTCGGGGCG
>CAZRYP010000236.1:1405-4078 GCA_964604295.1 uncultured Treponemataceae bacterium | reverse complement strand
ACGTACTTCACTTCCTTGGCTCCCGCCACTTCCACGGCGAACATTTCCAGGAAGCCGAGAAGGGTGCGGAGATTGACTTCCTCGCCGAGGACGATCCCCTCGGTCTGATAGAAATCGGACAGATGGGTGGCATCCACCTTGTCGTAGCGGAAGCAGCGGGCTATGCCGAAATACTTGCCCGGGATCCTGGCCTTGGGCAGCTGCCTGGCCGAGAGTACGGTGCCTTGACTGCGGAGGATGAGCCTTCGCGTGAAATCCCTGTCGAACTGATAGTTCCAGCCCCGACTGCCCGTGGCTCCGCCGTTCTCGTGGGCTGCGGCGACGTTGGAAAGATGGGGTTCTTCTATATATTTGGCCAGCTTGGGCTCATCCAGGTGGTAAACGTCGTGGATATCCCGCGCCGAATGGAACTGCGGCATGAAAAGGGCGTCGGAATTCCAGAACTCGGTTTCCACCATGTTGCCGTCGAATTCCTCGAAGCCCAGGGAGACGAGCTTGTCCTTCACGCTCTCCAGGAATTCCACGTAGGGATTCTTCCTGCCCGGAATGGTTCGGGCGGGATTGACGCCTATATTATAGGGCCTGAAATTGCCGCTTTTCCAGCTGCCCTTCTCGAGCATGGCCGGCGTCAGCGCGCCCAGTTCCTCGCCCGTCATGCCCAGGGAGACGAGCGCTTCCCTCACGGCCTTCGTCAGGTCCGACAGGCGGTAGACCACGCGCTCGCGCTCGGCCACCCTGAACGGGGCGTCCTGGGCACCGCGCTTCTTGGCGACGGACTGGAGGATGGTCAGGTCCCGGGAGTCGAGTGCGCTTTCCTCGAGCAGTCCCCCCTGCCCGGCGGCTTTCGCGAGGAGGGCTCTCAGCCTGAGGATGCCGTCGGGAAGACAGGCTCCTTCGTTCCGGGAAACCCTCTTCTCCGCGTCCATGGAGAGCACGGCTTCCTTGGAGAGAAGTCCGAAGGACGAGCCTATGGATTTCTGCTCCAGCCCCAGCCTTTCGGCCAGCTCCGGAAGCCTGACCGGGCCGGCTCCGCCGAGGAGGTCGAATATCCTTTCCTCGGGAGTGCCCTTCAGGGCGTATTCGGAGCCGAGGGGAGTCATTTCGTAGAAGACGGAAACGCTTCGCGCGGCTTCCTCTATGAGTCCCTTGCCCGACAGCCAGGAAAAGGCCTGATTCTCCTGGCCTTCCCTGTAGCCCAGATCGTCGCGCACTTTTCGCGCATCGATCTCGCTACCCGATTCATATTTGAGAAGTATTCGCACTTCAAGGGGATGAAGAGTCTTGGCAACGCTCACGGCATCCATGTGGTCAGCTCCCTGCGAGGAGATTAGGACATATCGTATGTCATGGAGAATAACGATTGTGCCTATTGGGCACGAGTATTGCCCAAAACCGTCCTAACCGTCAATTGCGGCGCCCAAGGCGTCGACCGAAATGTCGAGGTCCCGGGACTCCTTGATTTCTGCCTTCATTATGACAGACCTGCTCATCTTTCCATCCATTCTCACTTCGACGGGGTCCTCGAGGCAGGTCCATACGCAGTGGGGGGTCCTGTGCCGCACGGGCATGGTCCTCAGCCAGTCCCAGTCCACGAAATCGCCCTCCCCCGGTGCGATCTTCATATAGCCGATGCTCATGCTCGTCAGGTTGTGGAAAAAATGGGATCCGAGCGAGGAATCCACGACAAAATCGGGCAGATCGGCTTCGGCGATGATCTTGGCCCGGGATATCTGGGCGAAAGTGACGGGAATCCCCAGCCACCTGTCCCTCGTTCCCCACCTTCCCGGTCCGATGAGTATATAGCTCCTTCCAAGCTTCTTGAGCCGGGCATCGAGCTCCTCGATCTCGGCCGCCATCTCGACCGTCCTGGAGCGGTCGAATTTCTCGGGATCCACCCATAGTATGTCGCGGAGGCTGGGATTCCGGCCGTTGCCCATCGTCCTGCCCGAGTAGACGAAGCATTTTTCCCTGTCCACGTCGGAAAGGTCGACATCTACCTTGTCCTGCAGGTTGATGAGAGGCTTCAGCTGGAGTACATACAGGGCAGGCTTTCCGGAAGCCTCGTCCAGGTTGAGCGCGTATTCTATCTCGACCGGCGTGCCCATGGAGCGCGAGCCGATATCCAGGATCATGGAAATGGCTCCTGAAAAAGGCAGGGCTTCATGCTTCAGGATATTGGCCAGATCTATCACCTTGGGACCTTTCCCGGAATCTCCCGGCACGAAGCGCAGATCCTCGGTGTCCCAGGTGGAGACTATCAGGGGGAATTTCCTGTCCCCGGCGGCCTTCGAGATGGGAAGCTCGGACAGGCTCGCCATTTCCCCCGCGAAGAGATCCGGCATGGAACTGCCCATGTCGAGGGCGTGAAAATTCCTCTGCGTGTTCTCGAGCGCCTGGTCGGGGGACAGAACATCCAGCTTCGGATAGCGGGGACAGAAACGATGGGAAGCCCCCCCACCCACGACCCAGGTGCCCAGACCCAGCGCGGCCACGCAGAGCCCGTCCTCGGGCTTTGTATAGGAGACTGGATAATAGTTGTATGACTGGGCTACGCCCGAAATCTGCGGATAGTAATAATCCCCGTGCCTGGAACCGACCAGCTCTTGGATGACCACGGCCATCCTCTCTTCCTCCAGGTTGTAGCCGGCAAGGTCGAAATACGACCTTGCCTCG
>CAZRYP010000236.1:0-1395 GCA_964604295.1 uncultured Treponemataceae bacterium | reverse complement strand
CTCGGCCGAGAAGAGGCTCGCGTAGATCAGCCTGATCGCGTCGCAGAGCTGATTGAGCCGCACCTCTATGTCTTCATGGTTGTTGGGAATGATGTATGTATCGTAGATGCCCGAAAAGGGCACCATGAGCATATCCTCGAAGAGTCCGGAGGAACGGACGGCGAGAGGCTTCAGCGTCGCGCCGAGGAAGCTCCTGAGCTTGGAGACGAGTTGGCGCGAGAGGGGGATGGAGAGGAAGGTGCGCCTCAGTTCGCCGGATTGCGGTCCGTAGAAAGCCGAGGCCCACAAGTTGTGCGATTCCAGGAAATTCTCGAATTCGTCTATGCCTATGAACACCGTCCGCGGAATCTTGATGTCTATCCCGTCGACATAGCGGGAAAAATCGATGTTCTCCAGGAGGGAGTGGATGAAGACGATCCCCCTCCCCTTGCCGCCCACCGATCCGTCCACGAGGCGGCTGACGTAATTCTCCTCTTCCATCATGCTTTCGTCGAAGTTGGGGACGATCCCCCTCGATTTTTCCTTCCGCACGTTGTCCAGTATCCTGACGATGAAATCGCGCATCGCGGTCAGGCTCGCGAAATCGCCTATCTGGTAGGGACGGAGAACCTTGGACATCTGGATCTCGCCCCTGGCCATGAGCCATGCGGAAAAATGGTTGCGCTCGGCGTGGTAGGCGAGGCTTTCCGGCGGAAGGACATGGAGGATCTCTATGAATTCCTTCATGTTCCTGGCCCGCTGCAGTTCGGTACCGTCGGGCATGCAGAATCGGAACGCGCCGAAGCCCAGGTTCTGCTGGAGATAAGTCGCGAGTTCCATCTCGAGGGATTCCGAGTTCTTGTCGGCGAAGGAGGCGCCCATGGAATAGGCCTTCTCCCTTATCCTGGGTTCACTGGACTGCACGAGTATGGGCAGGTCGGGGATTCTCGACTTGGCCATCCTCAGGAAATCGAAGCCCGCTTCCTCGTCGAAGCTGCCCTTCCTCGGAAACCTCAGGTCGGTGATGACGGTGAGGAGGTTGGCCTCGTAGGTATCGAATATCTCCAGCGCTTCCTCGTAACTCGAGGCTAGGAGGATCTTGGGCCGGGCCCTTATGGAAAGCAGCTTGTAGGTCTCGGTCACCTTTTCCTCTTCGATGAGGTTCTGGGTCTGCCTCAAGACCACCTTATAGAGAACGGGGAGGAAGCGCGAATAGTAGCGCACCGAATCCTCGATGAGGAGGATGACCCTCACCCTGCCGGCTAGCGTGTCGGCCTGGACGTTCCTCAGATCCTCCACGTACTTGATCATGCCCACGAAGAGCTTCGAATAACCGTTCCATACGAAAATCCTGTCGATGGCCGAAAGCCCCGGTGAGGCCATGTCGAGATTCTCCAGGCTCGAGTTATTGGTAGC
>CAZRYP010000235.1:0-4369 GCA_964604295.1 uncultured Treponemataceae bacterium | reverse complement strand
TTTTGCAAGTGAAAGCATGACATCAAGCACTTCCTTGATCATCTCAGGATCGAGGGCGCTCGTGGGCTCGTCGAAGAGCATGACCTTGGGGTTCATGGCGAGGGCCCGGGCGATGGCGACGCGCTGCTGCTGTCCGCCGGAGAGCTGGTCGGGCCAGGCTTTCTCCTTCTCGGAGAGGCCGACCTTGACGAGGAGCCTGCGGGCGTTGGCTTCGGCTTCCTCCCTGCCCTTCCTGAGCACGACAATGGGCGAGAGGGTGATGTTGTCGATCACATTGAGATGGGGGAAGAGGTTGAAGCTCTGGAACACCATGCCCACTTCTTCGCGGATGTGGCGGATATCGGCCTTTTCGGTCGTGACGCTCTCGCCGTCTATGGAAATCGAGCCCGAATCGAGGCGTTCGAGGCGGTTCACGGAGCGCAGGAGAGTGCTCTTGCCCGAGCCAGAGGGGCCGATGATGAGGACGACTTCGCCCTTCCTGACGCTGAGGTCCACGCCCCGGAGGGCCTGGATGGTGCCGTTGAAGGTTTTGACGGCACCCTTTATGTCAATGAATGTTTCCACGATGGCTCAGCCTTTCTTCCATCATCGCGACGAGGCGCGAGAAAAAGAGGGTCATCACGAGATAGATGAGCGCGATGACAGTGTAGCTCTCGAAATACCTGAAGGTGGTCGAGGCGTATTCCCTGCCTCGGCGCAGGAGGTCGGACACCGCGAGGATGGACACGAGGGAGGAGTCCTTGAGCAGGGCGATGAATTCGTTCCCGATGGGGGGAAGTATGATCCTGACCGTCTGGGGGATGATGATCCGCCGCATGGCCATCGACCTGGACATGCCGAGGGCGAGGGCGGCTTCCATCTGGCCCGTGGGTATGGCCTGGATGCCGGCGCGGAAGATCTCGGCCATGTAGGCGCCATAGCAGACGGACATGGCGAGGATGGCGGCCGGAGGACCCTGGAGCCGCAGGAGGGGTCCCAGGGCGTAGTAGATGTAGAAAAGCTGGACGAGAAGGGGTATGCCACGGATGATCTCGACATAGACTGTGGCGTTGCGGTTGATGGCCTTGTTGCGTGAGATCCTGCCGAGTCCCGCGAAAAGTCCTATGAAGAGGGCGAAGCAGATGGAGATGATCATGACGGAAAAGGTGGCGATGAGTCCGTCGGGGACGAAGGAGAGGATGCGCAGGTAGGGATCGGGACTGAAGAGGGGCAAGGCCACGAGAAGTCCCACAGCCCCGAAGAACGCGATGTTCCAGGCAGAAAGGAGGCCTCCCTCACCCTTCGAGGGGATGAGGGAGCCGTCCGTGATGTTGATGGTCGTCCGGGCCGGCCCTTTCGGGTCGGGACCGGGGAGCGGAGAACCCTTCGTCATCTTGTCTACTGGAGCCACTTCTTCGCCAGCTCGTCCAGCTTGCCCGAGGCCTTGACCTTGGCGAGTCCGTCGTTGAAGAGCTTGAGGGTCTTCGCGTCGCCCTTCTTGAAGGCGAAGCCGAGCCACTCGTCCGTGAAGGGAACGCCCACGATCATGAGCTTTTCCTTGTAGGAAGCGTTCTGGAGGGCGAAGTTGGCGGCGATGGGGGAATCGGCGACGACGCCGTCGATGTTGCCGTTCGCGAGATCCTCATAGGCGAGCCCGATTTCGTCGTAGGTCTTGAGCTCGACGCCCGCGACTTTGCCGATTTCGATGACGCCCGTCGTTCCGATCTGTCCGCCCGCTTTCTTGCCGACGAGGTCGGCGAGTGTGGTGACTCCGGTCGTGTCCTTCCTGACGACGAGGACCTGGCCCGCGTTGACGTAGGGCTCGGAGAAATCCATGGTGGCCTTGCGTTCATCGGTGATGGTGACGGAGGAGGCGATGGCCTGGTAGTTCCCGGCGGCGAGGCCGGCGAAAATGCCGTCCCACGCGGTGTTCTTGATCTCGACTTCGAAACCGCCGGCCTTGGCGACTTCGTTGACGAGGTCGATGTCGAATCCGACGACATTCTTGCTCTCATCGACGAACTCCATGGGAGGCCAGGTGGCGTCGGAGGCGACGACTATTTTCGTGGTTTTCTTGGCACAGGAGGAGAGGCTCGCGGAACCGAGTACGACCACGGCCGCGAGGAGGATGAAGGCTATCGCGGCTGACCAGGATTTCTTCATGGCGGAGCTCCTTGTTGTAAATCCGCTTTATCGCGGATTTATGCATGGCAGGATACGGCAATCTTTATACTGTGTCAAGAATGCGATAAATGCGATGAAAATAATAATACAGCAATCTCGCATATTTATGCAGGTACCCCTCCGTTCATCCAATCGGACGTGGAGTACGAAAGGCGGCGAAACCGAAGGCGGAGGGCGGCGACAGCGAAAGGCTGCGCGAAGGATGCGGGACCGCGGCGCTTGTCTCCCCGCCCCGCGGCTGGTACGATCACACAGTGAAAGTAATGGTCAACCTGGAAACGGAGGAGTACCCCGAAGCCGAACTCAGCCTCGCCGAGATCATGAAGAGAAGGCGATACACGTTCCCCCATGTGATCACGCGGTTGAACGGCCGTCTCGTCGAGAGGGAATCCCGCGATTCGGCCATGGCCAGGGACGGCGACGATGTTGAAATCTACCATCTTATTTGCGGAGGCTGAGGCGCCCGCCGGAGCGGCGTTTGAGGCGGCGGCCGAGGCCGGGGCCCCGGAGATTCAGCGCGTTCCCGTATTCCTGTCGTGCTCGTCTATGTCCAGGGCGTCCCAGGGATAGACGATCCATACATCCGGAAGTTCCTCCCCCACGATGTAGTGGGCGACCTCAGAAGGGATCGTGCCCCTCTTGAGCTTGTTCTTGTTGTGGATCACCGCCACCGCTATCTCGGCCGGATGGTGGTTCATGAGTTCCCTTATGCAGTACTCGAGGGTCGTGCGGGAGTCGTCCACCTCGTCGACGAGGAGGATTTTCTTGCCCGAGAGCTTCCGCTCGGCTTCCTCGATCCACTGCACCTTGCGAGGGTTGCCGGCGGGTTTGTCGTTCGCGTCGTAATAGGCTATGCCGACTGCCAGGATGGGCTTGCGGAGGAAGGTCCTGATTATCCTCGCGGGAATGAAGCCGCCCGTGCCGATGGCGACGATGACATCGGGCTCGAATCCGCATTCCTGCACGCGCAGGGCCATGCTTTTCGCCGTTTTATGGATTTCCTGGTAACTGAAGTGGCGCTTTTCCATGGAGGGATTGTAAGGCATGTCGCGGGCCTTGGGCAATGGCCGCGATAGGGAAAGCTCTCCTTGCAAGGCAGTTGTGGAACGCTTACAATGCCGCCCATGAGCATCCTCGAAATCATCATGATGATCTGCTTCGGCGTCGCCTGGCCTTTTTCCATCTACCGATCCCTGACCTCGGGCAAGACGGGGGGCAAGAGCGTGGGCTTCCTCTTCGTCGTCCTCGCCGGCTACGCGGCCGGGATCGCCAACAAGCTTTTCTACCGCTTCGACAATGTCATATACCTCTATATCCTCAACATGGCGATGGTATTCGTCGACACCCTCCTCTGGTTCAGAAACAAGAAACGGGAAAGGAATTCCTGAGCTTTTCGCGAGTTTCCGCCCCGATGAGGGCGATCTCCCCTTGACAAGCTTATTGATAATGATTATCAATATCATTGACAAGGAGCCGCCAATGAGGGAAGAACGCATCCTCTTCGAAGGGTTTCTGAAAACGAAAAACCTGAAGATGACCTCGCCCAGGAAAACCGTGCTCGAAGCCTTCCTGGAGAACGAGGGGCACTTGAGCGCCGAGGATGTCCTGGCGGCGGCCAGGAGGATCGACCCGGGCATAGGCCAGGCGACGGTGTTCAGGACGCTGAAGCTCCTTTCGGAAGCCGGGCTGGCGAGAGACGCCTGCCAGGATGAGGGTCCGCGCCGCTACGAGCATGCCTTCAGGCACTCGCACCACGACCATCTTCTCTGCGTAGGCTGCGGCAAGATCATAGAATTCTGCGATCCGGCCATAGAGAAGGCGCAGAACAGGATTTTCGGCAGCTATGGATTCAAGGCTGTCGGCCACGTGATGGAGCTCAAGGGGCTCTGCGCCGACTGCTCTCCCGGGACCGGGGAAGCCGGCAAGGCATGACCTGTCCTTCCAGGGAACAAGGAGCGCTGATATGCGACTTTCCGAACTGAGCCCCGGAGCCCCCTTCACGGTATCCAGGGTGCTCGTGGGAGGGGAAATAGGCAAACGGCTCGCCGATATGGGCTTCACGGACGGCGCGGCGGGCATCCTCGTGAGGGGAGCCTTCATGCGCGGGCCGATACAGGTGCAGATACGGGGCTACGACCTCCTCATCAGGCGGGGGGAGGCTACGCTCATCGAGGTGGGAGAGGCGTCCGGGAACGAAGCGGGGGAT
>CAZRYP010000234.1:0-4373 GCA_964604295.1 uncultured Treponemataceae bacterium | reverse complement strand
CGGTCTCATCGTCCCCCATGCCGTGTCGGCTTACATGATTTTCATGTTGAGGCAGACCTTCAAGGCCGTGGACGACAGCTTCATGGAGGCGGCCAAGCTCGAAGGACTGGGCCGGATAGGCATCATTTTCAAGATCCTCGTGCCCATGTGCAAGCCGAGGATCATGACGGTGGGGATCATCACCTTCATCGACAGTTGGAATTCCTATTTCTGGCCCAAGATGGTCACCACGACTCCCTTCCGCAGGACGATAGCTCAGGGCGTCTACGAGCTCAGGCGTTCCTACGCGGGCCTGGAAACCATGAACCAGAACCAGATCATGGCAGGCGCCGTCATGGCCATCGTGCCCATCATCATTCTCTTCGTCGTCCTGCAGAAATACATTCTGAGCGGCTTCTCGAAGGCAGCGTCCAAATGAGGAGATTCCTCGCCGCTGCTCTCCTTCTGGGATTCGTATTCGCCGGCGCCGGCGCCAGCGTCTTCGCCCAGAGCCAGGGCGACGCGGCTCCACGGGAGGATCGCCTTCTCCAAGTCTTCGACAGGAGCCTCGACGAAGGCATGCTGGTCGCCCGTTTCCTCAAGCTCAGCCTCCCGAAGGACAAGTCAGGCGACGAAAAATCCGGGGACAGCACGATACTGACCTCCCCCGACGGCAAGGTCATGCTGATCGACGGAGGGGCGCCTGAATGCGCGATTCAGGTGGATGGATACCTCCAGGCCATGGGAATACTGAAGCTGGACGCGGTGGTGGCGAGCCATCCCCATATCGACCACATCGGAGGTCTTGCGCCGATACTGGCGAAGTATCCCGTCGATATCCTCTACATGAGCAGGGTCGAATACCCGACAAGCGTTTTCAGGGGTTTCATGGACGCGGCGAGGGAGAGGGGAACCAGGATCGTCTATCTCGAGGAGGGCTCGGAATTCTCCTTCGGCGAGAGGGTGGGGGTGGAGGTCTTCAATCCAAGTCCCGGCATCGCGTACTACGAGGGATATCCCGCCAACAGCACCCAGTTCATCAACAATAAATCCCTCGTGATGAAGTTCACTTTCGGGGAATCGACGATCCTCTTCATGGGCGATCTCTACACGCCGGGAGAGGTCGATCTCATGGAAAAATTCGGCCCGGCCCTGAGGTCGGACGTGATCAAGGTCGGTCACCACGGCAGCGACACCTCCTCGTCCAAATCCTTTGTAAGGCTTGTGGCGCCCCGTATCGCCGTCATGATGCACGACAGCCTGGCCAGCCTTTCCGTGTACAAGAATTACAGGAAGGCGGGAGCGATGGCCTATGTGTCCTGCATCGACGGTTCGGTGAGAGTCGCCGGAGACGGTTCCGGGAACTGGACCGTCCTCACCCAGTTCGACAGGTTGAGCGATTTTCTCAAATGATGTAGAATGTACGACTAGCGGGATTCAGGGGCGCGGCGATCATCGCTGCGCCCCTTCCATATCCCCGGATACGACTCCACGAACCCGGAAAAAACTGGTATAATTGAAACGGGCACAAAGACGGAAGGAGACAATATGACAGACTTGACCACTAATTTCATGGGATTGAAGCTGGCAAACCCCATCATCGTAGCCGCCTCCGGCCTCACGGGAACGCCCGAGGGAGTGGAGAAGGCGGTGGAAGCCGGGGCCGGGGCCGTTGTCCTCAAGTCCCTTTTCGAGGAGCAGATCCTCGCGGAACTCGGAGCGGAGGAGCAGGGCATCGACCTCGAGGCCTACCCGGAAGCCGAGGCTTTCATGAGCCGGACCGCATGGGAGGAGGGTACGGAAAACTACCTCCACCTGATCGAGGAATCCAAGGCCAAGAGCCGCAACACGCCCATTTTCGCGAGCATCAACTGTGTCGGCACGGGCAACTGGGCTTCGTTCGCCAGGCGGATCGAGGAAGCGGGCGCGGACGCTCTCGAGCTGAACATAGCCTACATGCCGCATTCGACCTCGCTCAGTTCCAAGGATATCGAAGACAGGGTCCTCTCCACGGTCAAGGAGGCGAGGCTCTCCACGAAGCTCCCCATCGAAGTGAAATTGGGATCGCACTATTCGAGTCTTCCCCACCTGGCCAGGGGGATTTCGAAGGAAGGCGCCAATGCCCTCGTGCTCTTCAACCGATTCTACCGCTTCGACATCGATATCGGCGGGATGAAGCTCGTACGTGCGCAGCCGCTCAGCACGCCCGAGGAATACCACGAAAGCCTGCGATGGACAGCCTTGCTTTTCCAGAGGGCGGGTATCGAGATTGCGGCGACGACGGGCATCCACGACGCGGAAACGGCGGCCAAATTCATCCTCGCGGGCGCGGGCGCCGTGCAGATCTGCTCAGCCATCTACAAGGGCGGATGGAAGGTGATAAGCACGATCATCGACGAACTCGGCAGCCTCCTCGAGGCCCAGGGATTTTCTTCCCTCGACGCGATGAGGGGCAAGCTTTCGGCCCACAATTCGGGCAAACCCGACGACTACATAAGGCTCCAGTACATCAAGGCATTGACCGGAATTTCCTGAGCCTCCGCGTCGCCGATGGGCGGCGACGGCCTCAAGGGGGAGAGCCTCCCGGACGATCGGTCCGGGAGGTTTTTTATTTGGTGTAAATTTATCCAATGAGAGGTCCGGGCGCTGAAAATCCTTGTGGGACAGGAGAGTCTGTGCTATCATGGACAGCGCTGGCGCCTTGTGCGCAAACCAAAACCCTGAGACAAGGATGGTATTTTCATGAAGCTGGAAATGAGCCTTTCCAACCTATCCCAAGCCTTCCCCGACGATTTCAGCCCGGACCAGAAGGCCCGCGCCCAGACCCTCTTCCTCAAGAAACTCTCCATAAAGGCCCACAGCTTCTACGGCGGCAAGATGCAGACCGTCCCCAAGGCCGGCGTCTATGGCTTCAACTGGTTCAACGTGTGGTATACCCCCGGCGTCTCCAAGGTATCCACGACGATACGCGACAACAACGACGAGTCCTTCGCCCTTTCGAACAGGGGCAACCTCGTGGCGGTGGTATCCGACTCCACCCGCGTCCTGGGCGACGGGGACTGCACGCCTCCCGGGGGCCTCGGCGTCATGGAGGGAAAGGCCTTTCTCATGAAATACCTGGGCGGCGTCGACTGCATAGCCCTCTGCGTCGATTCGCGGGGCAAGGACGGCAAGCACGATCCCGACAAGATCATCGAATTCGTGAAGATGCTCCAGCCCTCCGTGGGAGCCGTCAACCTCGAGGATATAAGCCAGCCCAACTGCTACAAGGTCTTGGACGAACTGCGGGAAGCCTGCGACATCCCCGTATGGCATGATGACGCCCAGGGCACGGCCAGCGTCACCCTGGCGGGCCTCCTCAACGCCCTCTCCCTCGCGGGAAAGAAGCTTTCCGAGGCCAGGATCGTCCTTCTCGGCGCCGGCGCGTCGAATACGACCATCGCCCGGCTCATCCTCTCGGACGGGGGAAGGGGCGAGAATCTCGTCATGTTCGACACGAAAGGCTCGCTGCACCGAGGCAGGAAGGATATCGAAGCCGACCCCAAGCTCTACAGGAAGTGGGAACTCTGCCAGGCGACGAACCCGAACCGCGTGGAGAGCGAAGCCGAGGCCATAAAAGGCGCCGATGTGCTCATCGCCCTCTCCACGCCCGGTCCCGACACGGTCAAGCGCGAGTGGGTGAAGTCCATGGCGCCCAAGTCCATCGTGTTCGCCTGCGCGAATCCGGTGCCCGAAATCTGGCCTTACGCGGCCAAGGAAGCCGGCGCCTTCATCGTGGCTACAGGCAGAGGGGACTTCCCCAACCAGGTGAACAACTCCGTCTGCTTCCCCGGCATCCTCAAGGGCGCCCTGGCGGTACGGGCGCGAAAGATCACGGACGGGATGGCCATACGTTGCGCCCACTCCCTCGCGGACTTCGCCAAGAAGCGGGGCATCACGCCCGAAAACATCGTCGCGACCATGTCCGAAACCGAGGTTTTCGCCGTGGAAGCCGCCGATGTCGCCATGCAGGCCATCGCCGAGGGTGTCGCCAGGGTCGCCGCCACGTGGCAGGAAGTCTACGACAAGGCGATGGCTGACATTTCCGCATCGAGGAACATGACTACGGATCTCATGAAACTGGGCTACATCAAGGAACCGCCCCAGGAAATGCTCCAGCAGATGCTCGACGAGGCCATCGCGGAAGTACGCTGATCAGCCTGAGGGTCTCATGCCCGCAGATCCGGCCCGTCCCGCAGCCCGCCGCGGGACGGGCCGGATCCCTCCGCCGCCTTCGCGTCGCGGCGCTGTTGCGTCGCGGCGCTGTTGCGCCGAAGCCCCCCTCGTCGTATAGTTCACTCATGGAACATCGGGCTTCCTTCGCCACCAACGCCAAGGCGCTTCTCGCGCTTGCC
>CAZRYP010000233.1:0-4375 GCA_964604295.1 uncultured Treponemataceae bacterium | reverse complement strand
CACCCGCCGCTTCGCGAACCTCCTCCTCACCATCGGGGTGGTCAGGTACTGAAGGCTGCCTGGATCCTTGACCTTGACAAAATATTCAGAACTCATTAAGGTTAGTTAATGTTTACTAACCACCACAAGAAGGGATGATGCAGACAACCGAGCGGCAGAAAGAAATCATCGCCAAGGCCTTCATGCTCATAGCCAGCCAGGGCATACAGGAACTCACCATAAAAAACCTCGCCAAGGCCATTGGAACGAGCGAGCCGGCCATCTACCGCCATTTCGATTCCAAGGCCGCCATACTCTCGGCCATCGTGGACGAAATCATAGCGGTGCGAAACGCCGCGTGGCACACGGCTGTCAGCGAACGCAGGACCGCTAAGGAAAAGCTCGTCGATTTTTTCTCGCGCCAGGCCCTCAGCTTCGAATCCTTCCCCTCGCTGGTGATCATACTTTTCCCGGACATGCTCTTCCGGCAGGATCCCGACCTGCTCAAACGGATACGCGCCATGATTGAGGAAACAAACGATCATATCAGGGAACTGCTCAAGGCCGGGATCGAGGAAGGAAGTTTCAGGAAAGACCTGGATTGCGATAACCTTTCGCTCCTTCTGATCGGCGGTTTCAGGATGCTGGTCTCCCGGTGGCGCATGAACGACGCTCCCGAGAAAGTGGCCAAGCCCCTGACGGAGCAGACGCGCCACTATATCCAATCATCATTGTCCCTTATCACCGGAAACAGAGACTGAAATGGCCGCAATGAAAACAAGATCATCGCGTGCGCATACAGCGCGAATTTTGACCGAGCTCGCGTTTTTGGTTCTATTCGGATTCCTGTTCCTGCGGGGATCCATCCAGCTTTGGCTTGGGGTATTCGTCGGCGGGGCGATTCTATCGGTTTTCTTCAGCCGCCTCTTCTGTGGATGGATCTGTCCGATGAACACGGTCTTCAGACCCATCGCCTGGCTCCGTGCCAGACTCGGAATCCGCGCCCTCAAAACGCCAGGCTTCCTGGCCCGCCCAGCCGTCCGCTACATCTTTCTTGGTCTCTTTCTCGCTTCCATGGCCCTGACGAAGAAGCTCGGGATAGACCTCCACATGCCGGCCCTGGTCTTCATCCTGTCCATTCCTGTCGTCCTCTTTTTTGAGGAGGCGCTGTGGCATAACGTCGTCTGCCCCTATGGCACGATATTGAGCATCAGTTCCAGAAGGGCGTCGACGCGCTACGGGGTTGACGGGAAGAAATGCATTTCCTGCGGAAAATGCCAGCCTGTCTGCCCGGTTCATTCCATCGACAGCCTGGAGACGGGCACGCGGTTCATCCGGAAGGCGGACTGCATCGCCTGCGGGGCATGCGCGGAAGCCTGCCCCACTAAGGCGATTCGCCTGGGAAGATAGGCGATTGGGAAACTTCGGCCTACTGGAGCTTCCTCAGCCTCAGCTCGATACCCTTCTCCCCTTCCAGGAGCTTCATCAAAAGAGAGGTATCCGTGGTGCCGAAATGGTAGGGGTAGAGGATCTTCGGCTTGATCGTCCGCGCGGCTGTCGCCACCTGGTCGGGGGTCATGGTGTAGGGCAGGTTCATCGGCAGGAAGGCGATGTCGATATGGCCGAGGTCGGCCATATCGGGGATGACCTCGGTATCGCCGGCCACATAGATGTGGAGGTTGCCGACGGTGATGACATAGCCGTTGTCCCTGCGGTCCTTGGGATGATAGTTCGTGCGTCCGGCGGTCACGTTGTATGCCGGCACCGCCTTCACCGAGACGCCCGCGGCCTCCAGGACCTTCCCGTGCTCGAGGGCCTCGCCCTCGCCCAGCTTCCTGCGCGAGGATTCGTTGAGGACGATGCGCCTGGACGCCGCCTTGAGCGCGGCTATTGAGCCTGAGTCGAGGTGATCCCCGTGCTCGTGCGTGACGAGGACGAGATCGGCCTTGGGAAATTTGGAGAAATCCCCGTACTGCTTCACGGGATCGATGTAGATGAGCCTGCCGCCGAATTCGAGGACGAGGCTGGCGTGGCCCAGGAAGATGATCTTGAGCTCGCCTTTTCCCGTGTCGAAGCTGTCGAATTCCTTCCCCTCCGCCCCGTCGAGGGCGAAGGCCGCGGGGGCGGCGAGGGCGAACAGGGCCGAGAGAGCGAAAGACGCTTTCGCGAAGATACTATTTCTTGTCATGACATAACCTCCATTTCCGTATAGCGAAAAATAAATATTCGCCCTGCCCGAGTCAAGAAACGGGGACTTCCCTGAAGGGCTCGACCCGTTGTTGCCCCGCCCGGTTTCTGCTACCTTGGATCCCATGGAAACCAGGGACAGGGTTGAACAGGGAGCCAGGGCGGCGGCCGAACTGCTCGGCGTCGGGGCAGGAGTGAAGAACGCGGCCCTCGGGCTGATAGCGTCCCGGCTGGAAGCCGCGCGCCGGGAAATCGAAGCGGCCAACAAGGCCGACATCGCCGCGGCCAAGGCGGCCGGCCTGCCCGGACCCCTCGTCAAGCGTCTGGCCTTCGAGGGAGCCAAGATTGACGAAGCGCTCGCGGGCATCGGCGCCCTGCGCGGGCTCCCTGAACCCTGCGGACGGATCCTCGAGGCGAGGCTCCTCGACGACGGCCTCGTCCTGCGGCGCGTCTCCTGCCCCATCGGCCTCATCGCCATGATTTTCGAAAGCCGGCCCGATGCCCTCGTCCAGATGGCCTGCCTCGCGGCCAAGAGCGGCAACGCCATCGTCCTCAAGGGCGGCAGCGAGGCGCGCGAAACCAACCGTGTCCTGGCCTCCCTCATAGGCTCGGCCGGCGAGGAAGCCGGACTTCCCCTCCACTGGCTCACCGCCCTCGAGACCAGGGAGGAGATCGGCACCCTCCTCTCCCTCGACCAGTATGTCGATCTGGTAATTCCCCGGGGCTCGAAGGAATTCGTCGCCAGGATCAAGACGACGAGCCGTATCCCCGTCCTCGGCCACTCGGACGGCGTCTGCCACGTGTACGTCCACGAGGACGCCGACGAGGCCATGGCCGCCTCCCTGGCGGTGGACTCGAAAACCCAGTACCCGGCGGCGTGCAACTCGGCCGAGGTTCTCCTCGTCCATGCCGGGTTCGCGAAAAGGGGCCTCGTCCCCCTGCTTTCCGCCCTCATGGAAGCCGGGGTGAGGCTGGATCTCTGCGCCCGATCTGCGGCGATCATGGAAAGCGCCGGAAAGGGAGAGGCGCCTGACGCGTGGGAGGTCAAGAATGACGAAAACTGGTCCGTCGAATATCTCGACATGCGCATGGCGGTGAAGATAGTCGATTCCCTCGAGGAGGCGGTCTACCACATCAACCGCTACGGGAGCGGACACACGGACGCGATCGTGAGCGGCTCGGGCGAAGCGGCCGGACGCTTCATGATGGGCGTGGACTCGGCTTCCGTCTACCACAACGCATCCACGCGCTTCGCCGACGGCTACCGCTACGGCCTGGGCGCCGAAGTGGGCATAGCCACGGGCAAGCTCCACGCCCGCGGTCCTATGGGGCTCGAAGGCCTTCTCACCTACAAATGGCTTCTCGAGGGATCGGGGCAGATCGTCGCCGATTACTCATCGGGAGCCAGCAGCTTCAGGCACAGGGACTTGCCCCTCGACTCAGGGAGGAAATGAAGATGTCATCCGATGAAGCAGCGGCCGGCTCCGAATCCGCCGCGCGAGCGGAGCTCGCGGGCGCCAACCGCATAGTCGTCAAGATCGGCACGGCCACCATAGCCAGGCCCAAGGGCTCCCCCGCCCGCCTCACGGCGATCCACGGCATAGCCGACCAGACCGCTGATCAGGGCCGCGGCGGCGTGGACAGCGAGTACATCCACGGGGTGGCGGCCCAGTTCGCCGACCTGGTGCGCGCCGGCAAGCAGCTCATCATCGTCACCTCCGGCGCCATCGGCATGGGAGCCCGGGAGCTGGGACTCACCAAGCGCGTCACCGAAGTGCGCCTGCGCCAGGCCTGCGCGGCCATCGGCCAGCCCCTCCTGATGGAAGAGTACAGGCGGGCCTTCGGCGTCTTCGGCCTCGCAGCCGCCCAGCTCCTAGTCACCCGTGACGCCTGGGACGACCGCGCCTCCTACCTCAACCTCCGCGCCACCGTGGAAACCCTCCTGGAGGACAGGGCCATCCCCGTCTTCAACGAGAACGACTCGGTTTCCACGGCCGAGATAGGCAACGCCTTCGGCGACAACGACAGGCTCTCGGCCTATGTGGCGAGCAAGGTCGACGCCGAACTCCTCATCATCCTCTCCGACGTCGATTCCCTCTACGACGCCGATCCCCGCGAAAACCCCGACGCCAAGCCCATACCCTACGTGAGGGAACTCTCGAGCGAGCACCTCGCGGCGGCCGGCGGGCGCGGCTCGGAATTCTCGACC
>CAZRYP010000232.1:3483-4436 GCA_964604295.1 uncultured Treponemataceae bacterium | reverse complement strand
CGCAAGAGCCAAAACCGCAAGACACAGGAGAAGGATTCTTTTCATGATGCCTCCTTGGATAAATCTACGCCGAATCATACTTGACGTAAGATAAATGGTCATGTAAGATTTATTGTATCATAGCATCGTAAATCCGCAAGAGGAATTCGCCGGCAATCATGAAGAATATTGACGGAAACTACAAGATCGGGGAACTCGCCTCCATGTTCGGCCTCACCGTGCGGACGGTGCGGTACTATGAGGAACTGGGACTCCTGAAGTCCAGCGACCGCAGCGAAGGACTTCACCGGCGCTATCCCGAGCGGAACATCGTCTATCTGAAGCGCATAGCCCAGCTGAAATCCTACGGACTCAGCCTCGGCGAGATCAAGGAGTTCTTCTCGCTGGCGGCCCGGGACCGTTCGGGCGAGGCCTGCAGGCGCCTTCTGATCTGCAAGTACAAGGAACGCATGGAAGCGGAGGAGCGCATCGTCGGCGAAGCCGAATTGAGGCTGAAGGACCTGCGCTGGCACGTGCGCCAGCTGGAGACCGTGAAGGACTTTTTCGAATGCCCCGGCAGGCAATGCGGGGCCTGCGATTTCGGCGAGTGGTGCGAGATGAAGCTGGACGGACCCAAGCCCGAGGAGGAATAATGAAAGCGGCGATGTTGACGGCCCCCGGAACCTTCGAGATACGGCAACTGCCGGATCCTGTCCCCGCCGAGGGCGAGATCCTCGTCAAGCTCAAGGCCTGCGGCATATGCACGCTGGAGCAGCGGCTCTACACGGGAGCGATGAAGATGCCCCTGCCCGTCATCCCCGGGCACGAAGCCTCGGGCGAAATCGTCGCCGTGGGTCCTGCGGTCGTGGGCGATTTCAGGACGGGAGGGAAGGTCGCCCTCGACTTGGTCCTGCGCTGCGGGGAATGCTATTACTGCCGTATTGGCAAGTCGAACCTCTGCGCCAACCGCTTCA
>CAZRYP010000232.1:0-3473 GCA_964604295.1 uncultured Treponemataceae bacterium | reverse complement strand
TCCTCGGCGGCTTCGCCGAGTACATCGCGGTGCGGCCCTCCCAGGTGCATCCCCTGCCCGACAGCCTCTCCTACAGGGAAGCCGCCTTCGCCGAACCCCTGGCATGCTGCATCCATTCGCTCAAGCGCCTCAAGGTCGCGATGACGGAGGACCTCCTCATCGTCGGGGCGGGCGCCATGGGCATGCTGCACCTCCTCGTGGCGCGGTGCATGGGTCTCAGGACCACGGTGAGCGATCCCGACCCGGCGCGCCGCGAGACGGCCAAGGCCCTCGGCGCCGATTTCGTGGTGGATCCCTCGGTCACCGACCTTTCGAAGTTCGCGAAGGAGATCACGGGAGGCCTCGGCTACTCCTCCTGCGTCGTGACGAGCCCGGCTCCCGTCGCCTTCTCGAGCGCCGTCGAGTCTCTGGCCAAGGCGGCGAGGCTCAACATCTACACCGCCTACGAGGACAAGATGTCCATTCCCGTGGACGCCAACGCGATCCACAGGCAGGAGCTCCTGATCACGGGGACGGAGGGCCGTCTGGAGGAGGACTTCCTCCAGGCCGTGCGCCTCCTGGCATTCGGGAAGGTCGACGTGAAGCCTCTGGTGAGCGCCGTCACTTCCTTCTCCACCATCGACGAGGGGTTCAGGACGGCTCTGTCCAAGACTGCCTACCGGGTTCTCCTGGAGCACGAAGCCCCATGATCCTCGCGGTCGATATAGGCACGAGTTCGGTCAAGGCCGGCCTCTTCGACAGGAAGGGAGCCTGCCTGGCCCTGGATTCGAGGCCTGTCGAAGCCCTGGCTTCGCGGGATCCCGTAGCCCACGAGGTGAACGCGGGAGCCTGGACCGAGGCCTTCGCCGCCCTCGTTCCCGCCCTTTCAGCCGCCCGGATCGGCGGCGACGCCTCGGTGGAATGCGTCGTCGTATCGGGCAACGGTCCGACCCTCGTGCCCGTGGATGCCTCGGGCGAGCCTCTCGCGCCGGCCGTCACCTGGATGGACCGCCGCGCGGTGGAGGAAGCCGTCCTGGCGGGCCAGGCGGCGGGACGCTTCCTGGATCCCACGTACAACCTCCCCAAGGCCCTCTGGTTCAAGCGCCGCAGGCCCGACATCTACGAGCGCACGGCCCGGTTCTCCTCCTGCCCCGAATACCTCTGCGGCCGCCTGACGGTCGAGTGGCGCAGCTTCCTGCCCGCCGAAGGCTTCCAGCCCATAATCTGGGATGCCGGCTCCATACGGAGCCTGGGACTGGACGAGGAGAAGTTCCCTCCCTTCATCAAGCTGGGGCAGGTGGTCGGCAGGGTGACGCGGGAAGCGGCGGATACCTTCGGCCTGCCCGAAGGCATCCCCGTCGTGTCGGGAGGACCTGATTTCGTCGTCTCACTCATAGGCACCCGCACCACGAGGCCCGGACGGGCCTGCGACAGGGCCGGCACCTCCGAAGGCATCAACCTCTGCCACGAGGGGAGCTTTCCCGACGATTCCCGCCTCCTCCTCATGCCCCATGTCATAGAACCCTACCTCAACGTTTCCGGGGTCATCTCCACCTCGGGCAAGGCCGTATCCTGGTTCAGGAAGGCTTCGGGGGACGCCTGCGGGGACTACGAGGGCTTTTTCGGGGAAATCTGCCAGGTGGAGCCCGGCTCGGGCCACCTTCTCTTCCTGCCCTATCTTTCGGGTGAGCGGGCGCCCATATGGGACCCCGACGCCCGCGGAGCCTTCGTGGGGCTGACCCTCAACCATGGCAGGGCGCAGATGGGCAGGGCTGTCGTGGAGTCGACGGCTTTCGCGATGCGCGACGTCATCGAGACGATGGAGTCCCTGGGCGGAAAGGTTTCCGAGCTGACGGTGACGGGCAACCCCGCCAGGAACCCGGTGTGGAACCAGATCAAGGCGGACATCACGGGCCGCCCCCTCATCGTGCCGAGTTTTCCCCACGCGGAACTCATGGGCGATCTCTGCCTCGCCCTCGCCGCCCTGGGCGAGTACGACGGCCCGGCCGACGCCGCTGAAGCCCTGGCCGCCGCGGAGCGAGTCCATGAACCCGATCCAGCCCTTCGGGATCTCTACGACGAGATGTTCGGGCTCTACCGCGAGAGCTATCGCGTCCTCAAGCCCGTATTCGCCGATCTCTCGAAAATCCTCAAGGAGTGACCATGTACGGCAAAACCATCAGAATGAACCGCATCCTGAACAAGTCCGACGGACGCGGCGTCGTCGTCGCCATAGACCATGGCGGGATCGCCGGACCGGTCAAGGGAATCGAGAACCCCGCCGAAGTCGTGCGCGACTGCGTGGCCGCCGGGGCCGACGCCATACTCGCCACGCGCGGCCTGATCCGCGCTTCCCTCGGAGAGTGGGACCGCGGCACCTCGATCATCCTGAGGCTCACGGGCGGCTTCACCGTCCTGGGCGGGGGTTTTGAGGAGGAGCTCATCTGCGAGCCTTCCACGGCGATGGCGTACGGCGCCGCCGGCGTCGCCATGACCGTGAAGTTCGGCCACAGGCGAGAGGGCGGCTTCACGAAACAAGCTTCGCTCGCCGTGGGCGAGTGCGAACTGCTGGGCTTGCCCGTCATGATCGAGGCCATGGCGAAGATGGAAGGCAAGAAGTCCAACGATCCGGAAAACATCAGGCTGGCCGCGCGCGCTGCCCAGGAGATAGGCGCCGATATCGTCAAGACCTATTATACAGGCGATCCCGATTCCTTCCATCGCGTGGTGGAGGGCTGTCCCGCGCCCATCGTCATCCTCGGAGGCGAGAAAAACGATAGCCTGAAAAGCCTTTTCGAGGATGTGTACTGGTCCCTTCAGGCCGGAGGGGCGGGCATCGCCATCGGCCGCAACATTTGGGCCCAGGGACGCACGCGGGCCATGGTCGAAGCCATGAACGGCCTTGTCCATTCGGGCTGGACCGTGGAGCAGGCACTAGCCCACGTCGGCTGAGGAAGGGGCGTTTGGAGAGGGCGTTCGAAGAGGGTGTTCGGAAGGACGTTCAGGCCTTGACCAGAGCGCGGTCCGCGACTACTCTAGGGCAAGCCCGGAAGTGAATTTCCGATATACTGCATCCATCGAGTCGCCCCCCATCCAAGGAGGAATCCAGATGCCCGAAACCAAAGTTCTCATCAACTTGTCCAACCGCCATGTCCACATAAGCCGCGAGGATCTCGACATCCTCTTCGGCAAGGGATACCAGCTCACCAAGACCAAGGACCTCATGCAGCCCGGACAGTTCGCCTGCGCGGAAACCGTCGCCATCAGGGGTCCCAAGGGAGCCTTCGAAGGCGTGAGGATATTGGGTCCGGAACGCAAGGAAACCCAGTGCGAGATCCTCGCGAGCGACCAGTTCAAGCTGGGGGTTCCCGCCTGCCCCGTGCGCGAATCGGGCCAGCTCGACGGCAGCGCCTCCTTCGAGATCGCCGGTCCCGCCGGCTCCATCAAGAAGGATAAGGGACTCATCATCGCCAAGCGCCATATACATTTCAGCC
>CAZRYP010000231.1:0-4436 GCA_964604295.1 uncultured Treponemataceae bacterium | reverse complement strand
CATCGTAGCCGTTGAGCACATCGGGGAGTTCGGGCATGGGCACGGGATCGCGGAACGTGATCCTTCCGATCTCGTCGGCCCTTTTCCGCAGATTCCAGTAATAGTCGTCCTGTTTTCCCACCACATAGAAATCCAGGGTGAACCTTTCGTCCAGGAGGGCCACCGTTTCCATCATCTCCTCGATGGAACGCGAGGAGTGGGCTATTCCGTGATGGACGATCCTGATGCGCCCCGGCAGCACCTCGGTCGGCTTCAGGTCATCCCTGTATTTCCCGGCGTTGGTGATCACGGAAGGCCTTATGCCGCAGCTTTTCTCGTATTCGTCGGCTATCCCGCCGCTGACCGTCAGCATGCCGTCGACCCGGGGCAGGTATTTGCCCAGGATATACTTGATGTAGGGGAGTCTGTCCCTCTTCCATTCCTCGGTATCGTATTGTCCGAGCGTGTATTCGTGGGCATCGTAGAGGAGCCTGGCGTCGCCCCTGATCTCGAAGGCGACCGAAAGGGATGAAAAGTCGTTGGCCACGACCAGGTCGAAGGCTTGGCCTCTCAGCGCCGCCAATCCGCCTTTGACTTTCTTGGATTCCAGCGAATCGGATTCCTGGAAGGCGAAGATGGATTCCCTGTAGCGCTGGCCGAGGGTCTTGCGCTCGCCGCGACCCGCGCTTCCGGCCATGGCAGGCGCTTCGCGGTTCAACTTCTGGATCGAGGCGAGGGTCTTCTCGGCCCTCGCGACGGACTGGAAGAGCATCCTGATCCTGGCGAAGGCGATTTTCCGCATCGACGACAGGGAAGCCCTGGTCTTCCTCAGGAACCTGGCCGCCGACCTGAAAAAGTGCGTAAGGAATTTCACGACGGCGCGGTAGGCTGGCCACAGCTTTACCCTCGCCTTCTTGGGAACCAGGAAGCGCACCACGGCTCTGGCTCCCTTGGGGAGGGCGAACACCATGGTTTTCACGGAGCCCTTTCCGGAACCAGCGCCGCCGGCCTTGTTCTCCGCCGCCTTCATCTGGACGAATGCAACATTCTCTATACAGGGGTCATCGAAACCGGCCGCGGTCACCTCATAGCCGGAACCGGCCAGCTGCCTGATCTGGCGCCAGACCCGGGGATCCCTCGAAAGATAGGAGAGCGAAATTACCAGAATCTTCTTTCTTCCGGAGGCTTCGCTCATAATTGATCACCCAGTTCCGTCTTCCGATCGACTCCCATCCTGTCCATGTACGTATATACGGCTTCTCTGGGGTCGTCGAATCTTCCGACGATCTCCCCCTGATCCAGGATCAAGGCCGAAGTGCAGAGAGAGATCACGGCCATCAGGTTGTGGCTGACGAAGAGCATGGTGCGGGAATCCTCGTTGCGCAGTTCAACCATCTTGTCGATGCATTTCTTCCTGAACCTGACGTCGCCGACGGCCAGCACCTCATCGGTTATCAGTATTTCGGAATCGAGATGGGCCGCCACCGAGAAAGCGAGGCGCACCTTCATGCCGCTGGAATAGCGCTTCACGGGAGTATCGATGAATTCCCCGATTTCGGAAAAATCGACGATCTGATTGAATTTCCTGTCGATTTCTTCCTTCCGCATCCCCAGTATGGCGCCATTCAGATAGACGTTTTCGCGTCCCGTGAGTTCATGGTGAAAACCCGTGCCGACCTCGAGAAGGCTCGTGATCTTGCCCTTGATCTTCACCTGCCCCTTCGTGGGAGTCGTGATCCTGGTGATCACCTTGAGAAGCGTCGATTTTCCCGCCCCGTTTTTCCCGACGATGCCGACGCACTCGCCCTGCTTCACTTCAAAGCTGATTCCCTTGAGTGCCCAGAACGTGCCCCGCTTGTCGAATCTCGACTCCGTCCCGACGCGCGACCAGGGGTCCTCCCTGCCGAAGGCGCGGGCGAGCGCGCTCTGCATGTCCCGGTAAAGATGCCCATTGTTGATGACGCCCAGCCGATAGCGTTTCCATATGTTTTCCACCGAAATTACTGTATTCATCATTATCCTCAAATCACATCGACGAAATTTCGGGCGGTCCTGTTGAACAGGATGACGCCCATCAGGAAGACGAGAATGCTCGCCGCGACGCTGACGCCCCACACCGGCCAGCTGAACGAACCGGCGCCCAGAAGGGAGAACCTGAATGCCTCGAAAATCGGGGCCACGGGATTGACCTTGTAGAGAGCCCGGAACTTGGCAGGCACCTGCTGAAGGGGGTACACGACGGGCGTGACATACATCCAGAGCGTGATCCCGAAGGTGACAAGATGGCGCAGATCCCTGTACTTCGTCGTGAAGGCAGAGATCAGGATCCCGACGCCTATGCTCAGGATGGTGGTCTGGAGGATCAGCAGGGGAATGAGCAGAAGATGTGCGCTGAACACGAAGGTAAATTGCCCGTTTGCCGCGAAATAGCCCATGAGCACCAGAAGGACGGCCAACTGTATCAGGAAGGTCCTCAGGTGGGTGATGACATAGGAGAGGGGAAGAGCCAGGCGGGGAAAGTATATCTTGCTGAACATGGGGGCGTTGGAGATGAATGTATCCGAACTCTTGATCAGATTTGTCGAGAAGAACGTCCAGAGCATCGTGCCGGAGAAATAGAACAAGGTTTGCGGCAAGCCGCTCGTGGACATCTTCGCGATGTTCCCGAAGACGAAGGTATACATTATCGTCGTCATCAGGGGCTGGATCACGAACCAGAGCGGTCCGAGTATCGTCTGCTTGTATACTGACACGAAATCGCGCTTGACGAGTACGGCGATCAATTCCTTGGATTTGAACAATTCCCTGAAGCGGAAGTCGAAGAGACGCGTCTCCGATTTTACGATGACGTCCCACTGTTCCTTAGCTTTTTTCTGCATACCATTCCTGACGTGAAAGATGCTGTCGGCGGCGTTCAATCCTTGAGCTGTGCGTACATGTAGTCGAAGAAGGCGCTGACACGGCCTACGAAGGAAGTCTCCAACCTGTCCCGTATCAGGCCCAGCATATCGAAGGCCTTGACCGCGCTCACCCCATAATACACCAGATAGTCGCCGCTGGGAAATACGTAGAGGTACCATTTCATCCCGCCGGGAGCCACGGAGCGGACTCCCTTGTAGGCGATGTGGCTGAGATTGGCGCTCCGGAACGCGAGGAAGTCCTGGCCCGCCCTGTATTCATAGGAAGCCCTGTAGTCCTCGAAGGGCTTCATGTGCTGCTCGGCTTCGATGTAGACCCCTCCGGCCGACGGCTTCCTGGAGAGGATCTTCATCTTGTCGAAGAGATCGTAGCTTTTCCCCATCCGGGCCGACCAGTAGGGAATGCCCACATAACCCTCGATGTCGGAGAGCGTTGCCGCCAGCTTTTCGATCTGCCGCGTGTCCTTCCTGTAGGGCACGATCGCGATCACCTCGGTGAGGTAGTTGGGCTTGAGATCGGCCACGCTCTTCCTGATGGCCGCGGCTTCGGCGTCGAAGGGCGACATCGTCAGCGCTGAAGCGGATTTGACCTCACGGACAATTTCATTCCCCGCCCTCAGCGATTCGAGTTCCTTCGCCGTGAGCTTTTCCAGCCCTTTCAGGGGCGCGGGAGAGAGTGCAGGGGCAGGGGCAGGGGCAGGGGCGAGCTTGGGCTGGGCATACAAGGCCGGGCAGAGAAGGAAAAAGGCGACGAGAATGGCGCAGAAAAGCGTTCCATGCCTCGTTCCGGCGTCGGGGCCGCAGGCAGGCGGCATCAATAGTGATGTCCGACGCCAAAGAATAATTCCCTGATTCCGGCTCCGTCGCGCAGGCTTGTCCCGGACAAAGCCTTGAGTTCGAGGACATCGCGGAGGTCCCAACCCACGCTGATCCTCACGAAGAAACTTCTCGAGATCGCGGGATAGGTGATCACCGCGAGGCCCGCCCCGACCCAAGCGTCCTTGGGCAGGAAGAGGCCGTCGTCGGTCTCCACGAGGGCGAGATCCAGGAAGGGCGACCAGTGCTGCTCGAAATGGAAACTGCGCATCCAGGACTTCTTGAACCAGGTGGCCGGGAGGAACCTGATGACGCGGAAGGGGAGATCGAGGTTGAGGAAGAGGGCGGTGGTGGTCTTGATCCTGCTGTCGAGGACGCCGCGGATCGGGTCTCCCGCCGAGGTATCCTCCGATCCGTTTATACGCGCGAAACCGGAGAGGCGGGCGCTCGGCCCGACGAATCCGTAGTTGAGGAAGCCGCTCGCGTTGCCCGAAAGGAAGACATAGGCGCTTCCGTCGCTCAGGTCGATGGGATATGAGACTGTCGCCGTGGCCTTGGCGCCCTTGCGGAAATTGCCCACCCAGTTGACCCTTCCTATCGACGCGGTGATGCCGGGGGTCAGCGCGGGCGTGGCGGCCAGACCCGCGTCATCCAGCCCTTCGGGCTTCCACCGGTACGCGAGGTTGACCTTGGGCTGGATGGTGAGGTTGCCGTAGCTCTTCG
>CAZRYP010000230.1:0-4477 GCA_964604295.1 uncultured Treponemataceae bacterium | reverse complement strand
CCGAACTGGCGGCGCCCTCTTTTCCTTCGCCCCCGAGTACCGCAGGATGGTCCCCGTAGGGGAAAAGCGTCGCGAAGGCTCGTGCCTCGGGCAAGGCGGGTCCGGAATTCCAGACACCCGGCCTCCCGTCATCCGAGAGCGCGCTTACAAGGAAATCGGAGCGATACGCCGATGAAGCAAACCCTCCGGCGAGGTACAATGCGGCGCCCATGCGGAGGACTGCGGCGCCGGCGCGGGGCGAGGGCAGGTATTTCGCTGTCGGCGCCCAGAGTCCCGTTTTCCCGTCTCGCCATATTCGCGCCGAGAGAAGTTGGCTGCTCGCGCCCTCAGGATTTGCTCCGCCCGCGAGATACATGCGGCCGTCCAGGATGAACGCGGCCGCGGCGGCAAGCCCTTCAGGCAGGGAGAAGCCGCTTTTCGTCCAATTCGATCCGAGATTTCCGTCCGAACCCACGTAGATATACCAGACATCATCGAAGAGCCCTGCCCCGTCGCGTCCTCCGATGAGGTAAAGATAATCCGCGCAGGCGATGACGGAATGGAAGGCCCTGGCCGTGGGAAGCGCCGTGCCTTCCCGCCAGGCGGAAAGTTGTCCGCTTTCCCCTACCGCGGCTATCCGTACTGTGTCCAGATATTCTTCGGAGCCTGTCTTCCCGCCCAGGAGATAGAGGTATCCCCGGTGCGCGACGAGGGCGGCTCCCGATCCGTAGAAGCCGGGTTCGTCATCTTCCCACGGATTTCCAAACAGGGAACAGGAATTGAGGAGAAAAAACATGCACACCAGGGGGAGAATGAGTTTTATCAGGCAGGGGAAGCAGGCCCTCATTTACTGGATGCTGGTATACAGGTACCCATAGTTGCCGCCCGCGAAAAGCTTGGTTCCATCGGCTGAGCTCGCGAGGGATTTCATCTGAGTACTCTGAAACCCGGTTGATAGAGTCCAGGTGACTCCGGAATCCGTCGAAACATGAGGATAGCCGGCTATAGAATCATAGGCCACAATCTTCGTACCGTCGGAGGAACACGCGACATAACCCCAATAGTAATTGCCAGTAACCATCCTGGTCCATGTCGCTCCGGAATTGAGGGACCTGTAGATATCTCCGGTACCAAGCACAAAGAGCTTTGCGCCATCAGACGAGGACTCGACCACTCTGGCGCCGGCACATGCGGAGCTATATGTCCATGTCACTCCAAAATCGGTCGAAAGGTAGACTCTAGCTCTTGTTGAATTCACCGCCACCAGCTTCATCCCATCCGCCGAACTGGCGATGGAAGACCAATAAATGGTAGACGAGCTTCTCTGGTTCCAGGTCAGACCTGAATCAGAAGAGGTATATATGTAGCCTGTTCCACAGACCGCCGCGAGCCTCGTACCGTCTGATGAACTCGCTATGGCTTCCCAATCCTTCAGGCCAGCCGCGGTCTGTGCTGTCCAGGTCTCCCCCCCATCCGTCGATGTGTAGATATAGTCTCCTCCGCTATTGGTAAATGTCACCGCGGCGAGTTTCATCCCGTCGGAGGAGCTTGCGAGATCACGCCATTTATGCTGCCCGGCGGACGTCCGTTCTATCCAGGTAAGCCCCGAATCAGTCGAGGTCCAGATCTTGCCTACTTGGCCGCTGACTAGGGTGCCGGCGACGAGCTTTGTCCCGTCCGAGGAACTCGCCAGGGCGACATAGTCTCTGGAATCAGGACTGTAATCGGTCCAGGCACTGTGCCAGAGGGCTGTCGGTATTGTAACGCTCACGGAGACGTCCGATTGGTTGATGAGCATGGTGCTTTCGCCATAGTAATGTATCGTTCCCAACGCGTTCGCGTAGGCCCTGGCCTTGAAGGCCAGCGTTTCGCTTCCCGAGACCGTGACATTCATGCTTCCGGTCCAGGAACTCGCCCCCTTGATGAGGGTCGCGGTACCCAAGGTCGTTCCCGCGCTGTTTATCACTTCCACGCTCACGGAATCCACGCGGTTGTCGGAAAAAAAGGCTTTGGCGCCTGACATTTCCCCGCCGCCCTGAAAGCAGGACATTTCCAACTTCACTGTTTTTGGGCTTAGCGGTGATGGAGCAAAGTCAAGACCGCATGAGAAGAGAAGGCAGAATGAAAATAAAGAGAAAATCGCCAAGGAATGCCTTTTCATATGACTGCCCCCCTAGCCCTGATCAAAAAAAAGGCTGGTATTCGTGTGCTGGATAAGCGGCCCGAATTCCCTGAGCTTCGGGGGTTCATAAAAAAGTTTCCTGTCAGGAGATGGAGTGACGTTGATCGGTTTCGGGGATTCGTCGGGCATCGATTTCTCCTTCTCGTTTTTTAAAGCGCCATTTTTAACTATGAGCCCCCATGCTTTTCGCCTGATCAGGACAAGTGTCATTCATCGCGCGGCAGGTGTCAAGAAATATCGAAAAGAAAAATAATCCGCCGATTCCGGCGATTTCCGGCAACCCGCCCCGGCCCTACCTGTAAATCCCCGATTCGCCGCAGGCCAGGAAGCTGCCTGAGCCGGGCCTTCCCGTGAATGTCCCGCGCTCGGCTATCACCTCGCCCCTGAGGATGGTCGCCACCGGGGCGCCTTCATACCCGAAGCCCTCATAGGGCGAGTAGCCCGCGGCCGTCCTGATCGAGGACTTCGTTATCGTTCCAGAAGCAGCGGGGTCGAATAACGTGACGTCCCCGTCCGTGCCAGGCTCGAGGCTGCCTTTTTCCGGATAGAGCCCGAACATCTGCGCGGGGTTCCGGGAGAAGAGGGCGCAGAGAGCCCTCGCCTTGGCTTCGGTATCGCCAGGGAAAAGGGTGAAGAGGAGCGAGGCGGCTTCGCCCGTTCCCGGAATCCCCGCGGGTATCAGCCTGCAGTCCGGAGCCGCCTTCTTGCGTCCGGGCGTGTAGGAACAATGATCGGTGGCGAGAATGTCGATTTCCCCGGAAACCAGTGCTGTCTTTAGGGCATCCTTGTCAGCGGGCGAGCGCAGGGGCGGCGTCATGAGGAAGAGGGCCCCGTCCTCGCCCGCAAGCCGGGACTCGTCGAGGAGGAGGTAGTGGGGAGTGGTTTCAGCCGCCACCCTCAAGCCCAGCCGCCGCAGTTCCCTCACCGCCTCCATCCCCAAGGCCGAGGAAACATGGACGAAATAGAGGGGAAGCCTGTACCGCAGGGCGAGGAGCCCTGTCTTCATGATGGCCGAGGCTTCGGCCTCAGGCGGCCTCAGCCTGGGGTGGAGGGCCGGGCCGGGGACGCCGGCCGGGATACCGCCCGGAGTTGTGCCCGGATTTCCGCGGAGCTCCTTTTCGAGCGCGGCGATGATGTCGTCGTCCTCGGCGTGGATGGTGAGGAGGAAGCGTTTCGCCGCGCAGAGGGGAAAGAGGGAATCCCAGGATGAGGGCTCCAGCAGCACCCCGAAATTCCTGTAGGTGGTGAATATCTTGAGAGCCCTGACGCCCCGGGCGGCGAGATCGTCCAACTCCCGGGCCATGCCCGGGTGGAACCGGTAGATACCCTGGTGGAGGGCGAAATCGATGACGGAGGGCGCGGCTTCCCGGATCCTGGCTTTGGCGCCCTCGAGCAGCGTCATGCCGGGAAGCTGGTCGGAGAAATCGATGAAGGTGGTCACTCCCCCCGCGGCCGCGGCCGCGCTTCCCTCGAAGAAGCCGTCGGCCGTCCTGTCCTCCCCCTCGCCCAGGCCGAAATGGGTATGGGCGTCGATGAAGCCGGGGAATACGAGGAGGCCCCCACAGTCCATCACCCTGACGTCGCCCGGGATGGAGTCCGGCTCTATAGACGGGGCGGCCAGGGCGATCTTCCCGCCGCGGATGAGGAGATCGGCCCGCCCAAGCCCTTGGGGGGAGACGAGACTCCCGCCGCGCAGGAGGAGGTTCATCCCGGTTTCCTAGTGTCCGGTCCTGACCGCGGAAAGGATTTCGGCGCCCTTCAAGGCTATGTGCTCGCCGGTCAGGCCGAAATACTTCATCAGCTCCCAGGGAGCTCCCGAAGTTCCGAACCTGTCCTCGATCCCCATCATGGCGAACTTGACCGGGTTCCGCGCGATCACTCCCGAGGAGAGGATGGCCGAGGACACGAGGTTCCCGAATCCCCCCTTCTGGTGTTCCTCCACCGTGAGGATGGCCTTGGTCTCCCCGGCAGCGGCGACGATGGCCTCCACGTCCAGGGGCTTGATGGTGGAAAAGTTGAGAATCCTCGTCTCGATATCGAATTCCCTCTTGAGGATCCAGGCCGCCCTCATCGCCTCGGCCACCACCGGTCCCGTCGCCATGATCGCGAGGTCCTCGCCCTTGCCCGCGTAGAGAGTGGAGAGGGTCGTGACGAAGGCGTCTATGAACCGCGCCGTCTCGTTCCCCCCGTACCTGATCACCGTGGCCTTTCCGACCTTGAAGGGAGTATCGGCGCGGGTCACCACGGGCGTCGCCTCGCGGGCGAACCTGAGGTAGCAGGGTCCGGGGGTGTCTATCGAAGCGGCGGTGAGCTTCC
>CAZRYP010000229.1:0-4477 GCA_964604295.1 uncultured Treponemataceae bacterium | reverse complement strand
GAACCGGCGACGCGCGCGCCGCCGTCGCGAGGACCAGCCCGGCGTCGTAGAGCGACGCGGGGGCTATCCAGGCGAAGCCGATGGCTTCCTCGCCCCGCCTTATCTCCGCCCATTCGCGATCCGAAAGCCTCCTCGTCGCCTCCGGTATGAGGATGTGCTCTTCCATGAAGATCATCCTCCGGACCTTCGAGGCCAGGGATCGGGCCAGGCTCCTGAAGTTCCGCGCCGGACCCCCGAGGGCTTCCTTCGCCTCCTTGAACAGGGCCCTGATTTCGTCATGCTTCCCCCACATCACGCGGGAAGGGCCGGTGAAGCCCTGTCTCTCAAGGTAGGGGAAAAGCTGGTTTTCCTTCCTGGTATAATGGATTATGACAGCAGACAGGTCCTCGAGGGCAGCCCGGGCCTTCTCCCCGCTTTCCATTCCCCAGGCCCATGCCCTCGCCGCGGCTTTCAGCGCGGCCGCTTTCTTCCCGGCGAG
The DNA here is from genome assembly GCA_964604295.1 of uncultured Treponemataceae bacterium. Classification (GTDB taxonomy): domain Bacteria; phylum Spirochaetota; class Spirochaetia; order Treponematales; family Rectinemataceae; genus CAZRYP01. Next base: position 3,999 of record CAZRYP010000229.1, on the reverse strand, counting down.
CTTGTTTTCCTCCAGCATCGAGTGGACAGGATGCCCCGCCATGCCCGAGGGTTTGGCGCCTTTGGCCAGGGAATTCTCGAATACCTGCACGTGGACTTCACAGAGTCTCTGTACCTCTTCGACGGGCATGCCGCCGTCTATCAGTGACTGTTCCATGGCGGCGACTTCGGCCGCGCTCACGCCGCGGATGAGCTTCGCGAATTCCTTCTTCACTTCGCTTACGGGGCTCCCTTCATGGAGCCTTCCTATTATTTCCTTGAGTTTTATCTGCCTTTCCGGATCGATGGTTTCGCCCATGAGCTCCTCCCTCTGCCATAAAGTATAATGCGGGCGGCCGGGGAAAGCTGTAACCGATGTTACGGATCGGGACTGGTGTCTGCCGCCGTGAGGCCGAACCTCTCATCCTCTATGTTGCCCGAGGGCTCGATGTGGACGATGACATCGTAGATGTCGGGCAGGGAAGTCTTGATGGACTCCTCCACTGCGACGGCTATGTCGTGGGCCGCCCGCACGCTCATGTCCGGTTTCACTTCGATATCCAGATCCACGACGAGCATCGAGCCTATGCGCCGGAGCCTGACCCTGTGAGGGTTGCCTGCCTCATGCACCCTGGCGATGGCGTCGAACAGATCCTTGTACTGTCCCCTGTCGCGCGTGCCGTCCATCAGTTCCGTGTTGGCCTCGAGGAAGATTTCCACCGCGTTCCTGAGTATCCAGAGGGCGACTATGGCCGCGAGGATCTTGTCCATCACGGCGATGCCAGTGAGGTAGGTCAGACCCAGGCCGACAAGGACGGCCGCCGATGTCACCACGTCGCCTCGCATGTTCTTGCCGTTGGCGATGAGCATGGCGGAACCGCATTTTCTGCCGAAGTGGAACTGGCTCCAGGCGAGGGCCAGCTTGCCGAAGATCGAGATCAGCGTCACCCAAATGGCGATGACTGAAGGCATGGCCGCCGGCGCCCCTCCGATTATCCGGCTGACCGCGTTGAAAAGGACCTGGGCGCCGGCGAAGAAGACGATGAAAGCGATGAGTGCTGCAGCCACGGTCTCGATCCGCCCGTGGCCATAGGGATGTTCGCTGTCGCCCGGCTTGGCGGAGATCCTGGCCGCCACGAGGGTCATGCCCGCAATCAGGACATCGGTGGCCGAATCTATGCCATCGGAGAGGACGGCCAGGCTTCCCGAGAGGAAGCCAATCGCAATTTTTGCCGATGCCAGGAGGAGATTGCCGACGAGGGCGATCCAGCTCGCCTTCCTCATCACGACGCTTCGACTTTCCATGATTTCCTTGCCGGGGCTAGAGAGTCCCCAGTATTCCGTCGGCGACCCTGAGCCCTGAGGCCCATGCCGCCGTGATTCCTCTGCTCGTTCCCGCCCCGTCCCCCACGAGGTAGAGTCCTTCCGCCGCCCTGAAATGCTTGTCGTCGAAGGCCGGGCGGTTGGCATAGAGCTTTATCTCCGGATAGTACATGATGGTGCTCGGATGGAGCAGGCCGGGAACTATCGAATCCAGGAGTTTCATCGCGTTCCATAGGGCGTTGAGGATCTTGGCCGGCGCGGAGAGGGCAATGTCTCCTGGAGTGCAGGAGGGCAGGGTGGGTTCGAAATCGTAGAGATCGCCCGTGAACGACTCCGCGAAGGAACGCTTTCCCAGCCTGAAATCGCCCACCCTCTGCATGATGGGTCTGCCTCCGCCGAGGAGGGCCGCCTGCATGCCCAGCATCCTGGCGTAAGCCTGGCCCGAGGCGAGGGGCGCCGTAAGGGTGACCGTCTTGAGGATGGCGAAGTTGGTGAGTCCGTTTTCCGGGCGGGAGGATGACCAGGCGTGGCCGTTCACCGAGTACCAGGCGCCTGATTCCTGGTCGCCATACTTCTCCTGGACGACATAGGCGGATCGCGAATTCGTGCAGAATGTCCTCGTTTTCTTCGGGAAGAGGAACTTGGGATCGTAGTAGTCCCTCACAATCGGGTAGCGTTCTTCCTTCGTCTCCACCCTGACGCCGATATCCACGACATTGTCGCGGTAGGAGATTCCGGCCTGGTTCATCATCGCCTGGAGGAAGGCGAAACCTCCCCTCCCGGGGGCGATGACTAGGTTCCGGTAGCGTATCTCCCTCTTGTCGGTGGTCGCGGCCTTGCGCACCGGATCGAAGCCCAGCATGTTTTCGCCGAGGGAAATTTCCACGCCCTGCGCGCGCAGCCTCCCGACCAAGGCCTTGATAAGCTCGAGGCCTCCGTCCGTGCCCAGGTGGGACTGGCGGATTTCGAGGAGCTTGACGCCCAGCTTGTCGGCCCTGTGGAAATAGACTCCCACGTTCTTCTTGTCCATGATCCTGGGAAGGAGGAAGTCCTCGACTCGCCCGAGATAGTGCTCGGCCGTCTCCTTGTCCCAGCATACTTCGGGAAATCCGATGGGCCAGGTGAAATTCATCTTGCAGTCGTTGCGCAAGCCTCCCGAGGAGACTTCGTTCTTGTCGATCATGAGGATGGAGAGGGCGGGCGCGCCGATCCTGGGTTTGTAGTTCTCGAGCAGCCCGAAGGCCGTACCGAGACCGGCGGGACCGGTGCCGACTATGAGGACATCGTAGTTGTTCATCGTTTTGCCAGGTATTTCCTTATATCGACGGCGACTGCCGCTATTATGATGGCTCCCTTTATTATCTGCTGCCAGTAGGGATTCATGTTGATGAAGGTCAGTCCGTAGGAGATGATGCTGAAGATGAGGACGCCGATGACCATTCCGGGAACCGTGCCTATGCCTCCCGACGTGGAGACGCCGCCGACGACGCATGCCGCGATGGCGTCTAATTCATAGCCGTTGCCGTAGTTGTTCGTGGCGCCGCCTGTCCTGGCCGCTTCCAGGGTGCCCGCGAGGCCGTAGAGGGCTCCGGCGATCATGTAGACGGCGAGAAGGCTCTTCTGTACGGGAACCCCCGACACCTTGGCCGCCTCGGGATTGCCGCCGATGGCGTAGATGTTCTTGCCGAACCTGGTCTTGTTGTGGATGACCCAGACTAGGGCGGCGACGACGAGGGCGATGATGACGATGTAGGGTATCGAGTAGGTGCCGTCGAAGCCCACATAGCCCGAGCCGAGGGTCGTGAGGTCCTTCCTCAGGCCGCCGATGGGCTGGGCTCCGTAGGGGGGCCGGTCGAAGTAGATCGACGTGACGCCGTAGGCCGCCACCATCATGCCGAGGGTCGCGATGAAGGGGGGAACCTTGAGATAGGCGACGATCATGCCGTTGAGGAGACCCAGGAGGGCGCAGGCCACGATCGCGATGACTATGGGGATCCAGATGGGGAGTTCGGGTATGTTCGGGTACATGCGCCTGGGGTAGGACAGGAACTGGAGGAGGGAGGCCGAGACGACGGCCGCGAGTCCGACCTGACGGCCCGCCGAAAGGTCCGTGCCTCCAGTGATGAGTATGCCGCCTATCCCCATGGCGATGATGATCCTCGTGGCCGACATCGAAAGAATGTTTCTCAGGTTCTGGAGGGAGAGGAAGGAGGGCGCCTTGATGGATATGGCCACCACGAGGGCGAGAAATACCAGGTAGATCGCGTATTTTATCGAAAAGTCCTTGATAGCCTTCTGCCTTGCCATCGCCCGGGTCTGGAAGTCCTCCGGATTCTTTTTTTCCGCCATTTTTTCTCTCCTCACATGAACTGCGTTGCGAGCCGCATGATGGTTTCCTGATCGGCAGACGCGCCATCCAGTATCCCGGTGAGCCGCCCATCGCACATGACCATGATCCTGTCAGACATGCCGAGAAGCTCGGGCATCTCCGAGGAGATCATGATGATGCTTTTCCCCTTCGCGGCGAGGTCGGCGATGATGGTATAGATTTCATACTTGGCGCCCACGTCTATGCCACGCGTGGGTTCGTCCAGGATGAGTATGTCCGGTTCGGTGAGAAGCCAGCGGGCGAAGAGCACTTTCTGCTGGTTGCCGCCCGAAAGGTCCTTGATCCTCGTCCTGGCCGAGGGGGTCTTCA
>CAZRYP010000228.1:0-4544 GCA_964604295.1 uncultured Treponemataceae bacterium | reverse complement strand
CGTCGTAGAATATGAAGCAGCGTCCGCATTTTCCCGAAAGGCAGTCGGGCAGCAGGCTTGGCAGCTTGAGTTCCTTGCGCAGAACATCGACGAGACGGTCGCCGCTCCTGGCCTGAAGATGCTTCAAGGAGCCGTTTACGCTCAAGTCGATGATCATGTCGCCTCCAGGAGCCTGAGAATCTCGCCGCCCCTGAGGGGAAGCTGGCGCGGCTCGATCCCGAGCGCCTGGGTGAGGGCGCTGTAGAAGGCCGCAGGTATGGTGATGAAGGGAAGCTCCCCCAGGCCTCTCGGGATAGTCGTCTTTTCGGAATCTATGAACTCTATGCCTATGAAGGGAATTTCGGAGAGGCTCATGATCCTGTCACGGAGATACTGCGCGCCGCCCGCTTCCTCCGGCTTGAAATCAGCTCCCGTGCAGAGGTTGAGCGCGCTGATGATGGATGAACGGAGGGCCGAGAGCGCCAGGGTCCTATCCACTATCCTGCCTGCGTCGACGACCATCCAGACCGCTATGGGTCTGGGCTCTCCGCTGATCGTGTCTATCTCCACCTCCACGGCGGTTCCGCACCAAGATGCCGAATCGAAGAGCTGACCTCCGAGGAGGAGTGCGCTGTCGGGTCCCGAGCTTCGGGATGCCTTCGTCTGGGCCTTGGCGCTGAGCGGGAGACTTTCCCGGAAACGTTTTTTCTGTATCGATCTGCAGGTTCTTTCGACGAGCCTGTTCACGGTGGATGCCCCTCGCGAGAGGGTGAGAGGGCCGCACTGGATCGTGGAATCCGAGTCGGGGGCGGCGAAATGGACCTTGTCCTCGTGGATGGAGAGGGCGGCCGACGCCGTCTTCTTCCACATGAGCCTCAGGCTGTCCGAACCTATGGCCGACTGGGTGCGTATGACCAGGTCCAGGTTCCTGTCCAGCGTCGTTTCCACGGAATACCCGTCCAGCGCGGACTGGTCCGAAAAGGAGCGGCCGGTCTGATATCCGATGGTGAGGGCGATGCCGCGCACGATTCCTTCCCTGCAGCCCGGGTCCCGTTTCTTCACGAGTTCGTAGCTGGCGTACTTCCGCTTGTAGTCGGAAATCTTCTCCAGGATCCTGTGGATCTTCGCGAAGGGGATATCGTAATCGAGAGCCGGGGCGCCGAAGTTGGACGAACCCTTCTTCAGCATGTTGAGGGTCTTGATCTCGGCAGGAGTCTTGCCCAGAACCTGGGCAAGGTGATTCATGTGCGCCTCGATGGAAAAGAAGGCATGGGTGGCGCCGATGCTTCCCATGGCTCCGAGGGGAAGGATGTTGCTCCGGATGGCATAGGCTTCAAGGCGTATGGCGGGACAGGCGTAGATGCCCGTGATCGCCGCCGCCGCCTGCTGGACGAGTTCCTGGGCCAGGGGATTGTACGCTCCGATATTTATGATGAGCTTGATATCCAGAGCCTGGAGCTTTCCCGCCTCGTCGGCGGCGGAACGGATGGTCACTGAGCTTCTGGCCTGCTTGGGCGTGTAGAGGAAGTCCTCTTCCCGGGTATAGAGCAGCTTCACCGGCTTTCCGCAGAGCTTGGCCGCTATCGCGGCCTGGCAGGCCGCCATGGAGGGGAACCACAGCCTTCCGTCCAGGGCCCTGCCCATATCGGTCGGCCGCACGACTATATCGGCCTCCGCCACCTTCATGGCCGTGGCCACGGCGCGCCTGACGTGGGAAGGCCATTGGGAGGCGCAGTAGATGGCCATCTTGTCGTATTCCCAATTGGCTATCGCGCCCATCGGCTCGCTGTAATGGTGATCGAATATGCCGTTCCTGTAGACAGTTCTCTCCACCCGGGGGCTTTTTGAGAAGGCCAGGTCCGTGTCTCCGTATTCCATGGTCTGCCTGAAGGCTATCTGCGAAGAGGAAAAACTCTCCCATTCCAGCTCGGCTTCCTCCTCCTCGTATTCGGCCACAGCCGATCCGGCCAGCTCGTCGCAGGTTCCGGGATCGGGACCCACTATCAGCCCCAGGGCTTCGCCCTTGTAGGAGATATCGCCGTCGGCGAAGAGGGGAATGCCGTCGGCCATTCTGAGGGAAAGGTTTTCAGACGCAATATCGGAAGGCGTGATGCAGAGATATCCGGCGGGAAGGGCGCCATGATCCAGGCGAAGTCCCTTGGTCCGGGCTACCGGAGAACGGATGGTGGAGGCATGAAGCATGCCCGGGAAGCTCATGGATGTCAGGAGGGGGAGGGACTCGCCGTCGTTGCCCATCAGCCTGCCGTTCCCTTGACGGCCTCGAGGACGTCGAACCCCAAATCGAAGGAAATCGGGGAATCGTTCATCTCAAGCTGGATCTTCGCCCTTCGCTTCCTTCTGTCCACTTTTATGATCCTGCCCTCCAGACCCATGAGAGGACCTCGTATTACCTTTATTCGGTTGTTCTCGTCGAACATGACGAGGGAAGGACCTATCTCCCTGCCGAACGAGAGAAGCTGGCCTATGATCTGGGCATCACGGTCGTTCAGCGGCTTGATGGCGTCCGTCGCGGGCAGGACCCTCATGAAGTTCCGGACGCGCTTGAGCGCGCGGATGAGCTCGGGCGTGGGCTTTTCGCCCTGATGCTGGAAGAAAAGGTAGCCCGGGAACACGGGACTCACCAGGCTGACCGACTTTCCCTGCTTCCTTGTCTGAATCTTCTTCTTGATGTTGTAGACAGTCTGATCGGGCCTTATCCTGGAGAAGAGTTCTATATAGGCGTCTTCCCGGCCGGACATTACCTGGAGCGCGAAAAAATTCATGGTCCGCCTTGCTTGAATGGTCAGTATTGCCACTCATTGTAGGATGAAAGATCGGCCATTGCAATGCGGCCGATGACTCGTGCCGACGGCTCGCGCCCTCGGTCCGGGGCGACCCGGCTCTCCCCGCCTTTGACAAGAGCTCGGGCCGCGTACTATCATTCCGCCATGGCAGGAACGATCCGGACGGAACGCATCGCGGAACTGGAAAAGCTCATCAGGATGCATCAGGAACTCTACTATAATTCGGAGCCGGAGATCAGCGATGAAGCCTTCGACGCCCTATGGGCGGAGCTCGAGGGCTTGGATCCGGACAACACGGTTCTGCGCCGGATAGGCGAAGACAGGGCCGACGGCTGGCCCAAGGCCAGACATCTCATGCCCATGGGCAGCCAGGCCAAGGCTACCGATCCCGAATCCTTCGAGGCCTGGGCGCTCAGGACAAGCCCTGCTGACTATATCGTTCAATACAAGCTCGACGGGGCAAGCCTCGAACTCCAGTACAGGGAAGGAATCCTCATACGGGCCGTGACCAGGGGCGACGGAATCATCGGCGACGAAATCACCGCCAACGCGAAGAAAATGCGCGGGGTTCCGCTCAGATTGCCCGTGGCCTTTTCAGGCGGAGTCAGGGGAGAAGTTCTCATGTCCCGTTCCGTCCACGCCAGTAAATATTCGGACAAGGCCAACTGCAGGAACGCCGCGAACGGCCTCATGAAGAGGAAGGACGGAATCGGCAGCGAGGACCTGGACCTGGTCTGCTACGACGCCCGGGGCGAAGTGCCCATCGCGCCTGCCGGGAGCCTTCCGGGGGAACTGGACCTGGGACTGGAACCTGAGGCCGGAATGGCTTCTCCGTTTTCGGACGAACTGGGGAAGCTCGCCTGGCTTTCGTCCATGGGCTTCTCGACCGTGAAGACGGAGATCTTGGCGACGCCGGCAGAAGTGATCGACTACAGAGGCAAGGTGATGGCTTTGCGGCCCGGTTTGGACTTTGACATCGACGGACTCGTCGTCAAAGGCCTGGAGATCGACGTCGAGGACATAGCCAGGCCGAGGCCGGAAAAGCAGATCGCCTTCAAGTTCAGCCCCGAGGAAGCGGTGACGAGACTCAAGGCCATCGAGTGGAGCGAATCCGGAACCCTCTATACCCCGATCGGCATAGTCGAACCTGTCCGTCTGGCCGGTACGACAGTCCAGCGCGCCAACCTCTGCAATCCGGGCATGATACGGGCCATGGGGTTGAAGCTGGGATCCATGGTCGTCATCACGAAGCGGGGGGAGATAATTCCCAAGATAGAGACACTCGTCGAAAACCCCGCCGACGCGAAGGATATAGAGCTGCCGGCCGTCTGCGGATCCTGCGGTTCGGCCCTGGCCGACGAGGGCAGCCGGCTTTTTTGTCCCAACGAGCTTTGTCCCAAGAAGGAGCTCCACAGGCTGGAAAAATGGCTTACTGTCCTGGATGTGAGGGATTTCGGCTCTGCCCTCGTGAAAAGGCTCCACGATTCCGGGAGGGTAAGGACGATCGCCGATCTCTACACGCTGAGCGAAGGGGAGCTTGAAAGCCTGGAGCGCATGGGCAGGACGCTCGCGCAGAAAGTGCTTCGCAATCTCCATGCGGCGGTGGAGCTAAGCCTGACCGAGTTCATCGCGGGATTCGATCTCGAGGGGGTCGGCCTTCTCGTCGCCGAAAAGCTCGTCAAGGGAGGATTTCCCACGCTCGATGCCCTCTTCGGGGCCGAGGAAGCCGAGCTCGTGAAGATAGACGGCATCGCGGAAACC
>CAZRYP010000227.1:0-4547 GCA_964604295.1 uncultured Treponemataceae bacterium | reverse complement strand
TAGGCACCGGGCTGATCGGCGGCACACTGCTGGCCCAGATCGCGGATCAGAGGGAAATGCTCCTCCGTACTCATTCGATCCGGATCAATCTCGTGGGCGTCGCGAACTCGAAAAGGATGCTCGTCGACTCCGCGGGAATCGACGTGAAAGAATGGCGGAAGCGGCTTGCCCAGGGAGAGCCGGCGGACATCGCGGCTTTCGTGGCCGCAATAAAAGGCCTTAACCTCCCCTCGGCCTGTTTCTGCGACTGTACCGCGAGCGAGTCCCCTCCCGATTACTACAGGGAGATCATGGAGTCGTCGATTTCGGTCGTCACTCCCAATAAGAGAGCCAACGCCGGCCCCCTCGACCGCTACAAGGCCCTGAAGGAGACGATGAGGGAAAAGGATGTAGTATATGGATACGAGACGACGGTGGGAGCGGGACTGCCCGTCATAGGGACCCTCCACGATCTCGTCGCCTGCGGGGACAGCATTGCCAGGATAGAAGCCGTCCTGTCGGGAACCATCAGCTTCATCTTCAACCAGCTGGGCACGGGGAGAAGCTTCTCGTCCCTCGTGCTCGAGGCCAGGGAAAAGGGCTTTACCGAACCTGATCCCAGGGACGACCTGGGCGCCGTCGATATAGCGAGAAAGACCCTGATCCTCATCAGGGAAGCGGGTTTTTCCCTCGGCTACGGCGATATCGCCATCCAGCCTCTCCTGCCCGAGGCCTTGATCAAGGCTTCGAGCGTCGAAAAGTTCCTTTCGATGCTGCCCGAGGCCGACGAAGCCATCGACCTGCGCGCGAGGGAAGCGGCCGCCAAGGGCAAGGTCCTGCGCTACGTGGCCACCATCCTGCCCGGCTCGGCCTCGCTTTCGCTGAGGGAGTATGGAGCTGAAAGCCCCTTCTACAACTTGAGCGGCACCGACAATCTCGTGATGTTCACCACAGCCCGCTACTCGGCCAACCCCCTTGTCGTCGGGGGACCGGGCGCCGGAGCCGCCGTGACGGCGGGCGGCGTCTTCGCCGACATCCTCAGGACGGCTCAATCCTATCTCTAGAAGGGCGGGCGGCTCAGGACATGTGGATATGCATAGAGGGGGCGGGCTGTACGCGGGATCCCGCGTACAGCCCGCCCCCTCTCTTGAAGCCTCCGGACAGACCTAGGCTCGCAAGGCCTTTTTCTTGTTGTACTTGATCTGCTGGAACAGGAGTACGCCGGCGCAGAGGACAATGCCGATCACGTCCGTGACGAGCCCGGGGTCGATCATCAAAAGACCGCCTATAAAGGCCAGGATCCTCTCCGGCCAGGTCATCGTCGTCCTGAACCAGGCGCTTACGCCTGCCGAAACCGCCGTTATGCCGATCAGACTCGTCACGAGCATCCAGATAAGCCCGACAGGTGTCACATTGAAAAGAAGCATCTGCGGATTGAGGACGAAGATATACGGGACGAGGAATGCCGCGATGGCCAGCTTCGTGGCTATAATACCGGTCTTCATGGGATTGGCCTTGGCGATGCCCGCTCCCGCGAAGGCCGCCAGCGCGACGGGCGGAGTGACGTCCGCTATTATGCCGAAGTAGAAGGCGAACATATGGGCAGGCAACATTATATAGGCGGGAGCCACCTGGTTGGGATCGAGTCCGGCCTTCTGGGCGAGTATCATGATGATCGCCGGAGCGGCGATCGTCGACGTGATGACGTAGTTCGCCGTCGTCGGAACGCCCATGCCCAGGAGGATGGAGGTTATCATCGTGAAGAAGAGGGTGATGACAAGGTTGCCGTTGGCTATGTCGACGAGCACGGAGCCCAGCTTGAGTCCGAGACCGGTGAGGGTGACGACGCCTATGATGATGCCCGCGCATGCCGTGGCCGCGATGACTCCGAGGGCACCCCGCGCGCCGGCTTCGAGGCCCTTGATGATCTCGATGGGCTTGATGCGCGTGGATTTCCTTAACATCGAGGAGAGTATGGATAGTATGAGGGCCCAGAGGGCAGCCTGCATCGGGGTGAAACCCGTGACGAGGAGGTAGACGATGGCGATGAGGGGGATGATGAGGTGTCCCCGCTCGAGCAGGATAGTCTTCAGCTTCGGCAGGTCCTCGCGCTTCAGGCCCCTCAGCCCCAGTTTTTTCGCCTCGTAATGGACGCCTGACCAGACGCCGAAATAGTAGAGGAGGGCGGGGATGGCCGCGGCCGCTATGATGCGCGAATAGGGGATGTTCGTGAATTCCGCCATGAGGAAGGCCGCAGCGCCCATGATGGGCGGCATGAGCTGGCCGCCTGTCGAAGCCGTCGCCTCGACCGCGCCGGCGAATTCAGGTTTGTATCCCAGCTTCTTCACCATCGGAATCGTGAACGAACCCGTTCCCACGACATTGGCGACCGAGGAACCGGATACCGTTCCCATGAGGGCGCTGGAAAGGACGGCCTCCTTGGCCGGTCCGCCCGCCGCCCAGCCCGCCACCGAATTGGCCAGGTCGATGAAGAGCTGGCCGAGCCCGGTGCGCTCGAGATAGGCGCCGAACAATATGAACAGGAATATGAAGGTACTGGAAACGCCCAGCGGAATTCCAAAAATGCCTTCCGTCGTGAAATAGAGATGCTGGACGAGGGTGTCGAGGCGCGCGCCCCTGTGGGCGAGCTTGCCGGGTATGTAGGGGCCCACAAACGCGTAGGTGATGAACACCAGCGCGACGATGATCATGGGAAGACCGACCACTCTCCGGGCCGCTTCCAGCACGAGCAGTATGCCGATGATTCCGGCGACCAGGTCGAAGGCTGTCGTCTGCCCGGCTCTTCCCACCAGGGATTGATAGTTCGCCACGATGTACATCGGGGCAAGGACTCCGAAGACCGAGAGGACGGCGTCGAGGGGGTGCAGGCTGCTTCTCGACCACTTCTTCCTCGTGGGATAGAGAAGAAAGATCAGACAGAGACCGAATGAAAGGTGGATCGAGCGCTGGATCATGGCATCCAGGACGCCGAATATGGCGGTATAGAGCTGGAATACCGAGAAGGTAATCGCGAGCGCCGCTATCACCTTGGCGAAAAATCCGGTGTAAACCCGATAATCGGATTCCTTGTCGAATTTCTTGAGGATCTCCTGGCTGTCGACCGGCTGGTCGTCGATTGCTGTTTTATCGCTCATGGATGAGCCTTCCTCCTGGAAAAGAATAGAACCTTCGTTCCCGCCTTCAAGGTGACGAGGGATTCGACGGGAACCCATTCGGTAAAGGGATGGAATGTACCGTCCACTATCAGGCCATGACCCGGGAGATGCGATACCCTGATGTCGAGCCGCTGGAATGACCGGTGTACGTCGACGACAAAACGGTTGTCCTCGATGCGGAAGGCGTCGCCCCCATCGGAAGGCATGCCGACGCCGTAGCTGTCATAGCGCACCCTCACCAATTCCAGCGTCGTGCCTGAAACGATGAATTCCTCATCTACCGGCGATTTATGTATCGAGTGGATGTAGCGATGGATGAATCCGCCATCCACGAGGGGAAGAGCGGCAACTTTTCGCCCGTCGCCGTCAAATATCGCGATCTCAGGAAGGACCGAGATGGAATTCGCTATGATTGCCGGCGGCAGGATCGCCAGGACGGCGACAAGGATCGCGGCAAAGAAAGGGTTCCTGTCGCCGGATCCCATATCACCTTCCCGGCAGGGTCGAAACCCGCCCTGCCATCAGTCACCGCAACGAAAACGGGCTGCCGGGATCTGCCAGCCTGCCCGTTTTCATCGCGCGCAATGAATAACCATGTCGTCCTCGCGGACGACCGATGCCTATTTGTTTTCCTTGTAGAACTTCTCGGCGCCCGCGTGCAGGGGGAGGGACATGCCCTCGAGAGCGGTTGAAAGCTTTATGTTGGCGCCCTGGGAATGGGCTGCTACGAGCCTGGGGCCGTTGGCGAACATGGTCTTCAGCATCTCGTACACGAGAGCGGGATCGAGCTTCGCGCTGACGGCGAGCATCGATTTGACCGCGACGGAGGGAGTGGCGACCGTGATGCCGTTGTAGGTATTCGCGGGTACTGTCGTGGGAGCGTAGAATGACCACTTGGACATGAGCTTGTCGAGGAGGGCCTTGTCGACGGGAACGAGTACCGTCTTCTTGGAGATGGCGAGGTCCTGGATGGCCGCGATGGGATATCCGCCAGTGGTGAAGGCGGCGTCGATATTGCCGTCCTTCAGGTTGGAGGCGGATTCGGCGAAGGAGAGGTACTGGACCTTGATGTCGGCATAGCTGAGGCCGGCAGCCTCGAGGATCTGGCGGGCATTGGCTTCGACGCCGGAGCCGGCGGCGCCGACGGAGACTTTCTTGCCCTCGAGGTCGTAGGCGGTCTTGGTGCCGGAGGATTCGAGGGCCACGAGCTGGACGGTCTCATTGTAGAGGCTGGCCATTCCGCGGAGATCCTTGTTCGGCTTGTCCTTGAACAGCTCGACGCCGTTGAGCGCGTAGAAGCCCACGTCATTCTGGATGATGACGACATCCACCTTGCCGTCGGCAAGAAGATTGATGTTGGCGGCGGATGCGCCGGTAGCCTGGGCTGTTGCG
>CAZRYP010000226.1:3406-4549 GCA_964604295.1 uncultured Treponemataceae bacterium | reverse complement strand
CGATCCTGTCGCCCTTGATGATTCCCGCCGAAAACATGCCCAGAACCTTCGCCGAGACATTGGGATTGGCCCGGGAGCCGCTTAAGGTGATCTCGTTCATGACGAGCTGCGTATACGGCGGAGCCTTGACCTCCGAGTCCTTGTAGAAGGCGATCGAGTTGATCTTGCCCCCTTTCCGGATCGAGGCGACGCACTGGTCCAGCGCGAGATTGGAGCCGCTGGTTTCCTGTATTTCGTCGGCGCCTATACCCTCGGTTACCTCCATAATTCGCCTGGCCGGGTCTTCCTTCTCGTAGTCCACGAGGACATCCGCCCCGATCTCGCCAGCCATCCTGAGGCGATGCCCGCGTCCGACCATGATGACCGTCTTCGCTCCCATTCCCTTCATGATCTGCAAGGCGCAGAGCCCTATGGGTCCCGGCCCCCAGATAGCCACCGTACCGCCGGGCGTGACCCCGGTCATCTCGATGCCGTGGAGCGCCACTCCCGCGGTATCGAGGAGCGTGGCGTGGGCGAAGCTCAGGTTTCCCTGGATCTTGTGGATCGACTTCGTGAAAAACGCGTTGTATTCGCAGTTGGCGCCGGGAGAGGACATGCCATAGTGACGGTGCCCAGTTTCCGGTTTCCCGTAGTTGAGGCACAGGGTATAGCGGCCTTTCAGGCAGTTGGCGCAGATGCCGCATCCCTTGTGGGCTTCGCCGGCCACCCTGTCGCCCACGGCGAAGCCTGTCGCGCCCGGCCCGAGGGCGACCACTTCGCCCGACCATTCATGCCCGGCGGTGAAGGGAAACTGCGGCGGCCAACCTTTCTTCGCGTGGTGGCCATTTATGATCTCGGGATCGCTCCCGCATATGGCGATGGCCTTGATCTTGCAGAGAACCTCGCCGGGTCCCGGTACAGGAACCGGGATTTCCCTCATTTCGATGCGCCCATAGGCAATCAATTGACTGGCTTTCATAGTCTTGGGAATCATATCCTCTCCTTCCTGTTCCATCATCGCGGCTTTTTGTCTTCCAGCGTGTACCGGGCTTTTTCCCAATTGAAGCGTTCCTGCCAATCGGGGTATTTGTAGCGTCCGATATCCTGGTCGTCCGGGTACACGAAGAGAGCGCCCGGCTTCAGGATTACCGTCTTCATGGCGGG
>CAZRYP010000226.1:0-3396 GCA_964604295.1 uncultured Treponemataceae bacterium | reverse complement strand
GTTCTTCCTGACGATTTCCTCAAGCTGATCCGGATCCAGGTAGGTGCAAGCCCAATTCTCGTAATGATCGGGTATGACGACCTTCGAATTCAGGGCTTTCGCCACCCTGAAGGCGTCCCAGGGCGTGAGCTTGTCGTAGGAACCGGAAGGATTGTGCCCCATATCGAGGATCGTGACATCGATTTCGTTCCTCTGCCCGACGCCGTAGAAGCCGTTGTGGTAGATCCCGTCACCGATGAAAGCGATAGTGCCGCCGGATGTCTTGAAAATGTAGGTGACAGCCGCGTCATCCATCGTGGGATTGATCTTCATGCCTTCGGGCAAGCCCAGCGTGGTTGTCAGCGCATTCATGTCGAAGTTCTTTTCGACGCGAACCTCGGTATGCCTGAAGGGAACGACATCCCCGGGCTTGACCTCGATGATCCTGTCCTGCGGCACACCCCAACCCTTGAGGACAGCCGCCGTCATCTTGGGGCCTACGAATTTCGCGTCCGTCGTCTGCAGGAGCGCTTTCACCGTGTAGATATCGCAATGGTCGGCATGGTGATGCGTCATGAACACGGCATCGACGCGCTTGAATTTCCAGATATCCACGATCTGCGGATTCAGCCGCATCCAGTGCAGATGGTCGGCGCCCGTATTCTGGCAATCCCCGCTGTTCGCGTAGCGCGTCACCATCGAAGGGCCGGCGTAGTTGTCCAGCAGGAAGATGTCATCCTGGTGCTTGATGCCCCATGAAGGGCCGCCGAACCACCACAGATTGACTTTTCCAGGCGCCACGACAGCCTCGTCCATCTGGCGGTTTATATACTCCCCCCAGGGCGGAAAGCAGTCCTCAAGCCATGTTTCCCTGGTAATTTCCCTGTTTCTCAGCATGTGCGTCGCTTCGACAACACCCCATTCATCCCTTTGCACCTTATTCACGTATACTCTCCTTCTTCCTTCATACGCACATGTGATTCTCCCTGTCGGGTGATGATACCATTAAAAAATACCATGTCAATATATTTCCGAAAATATGTTTTTGAAAATATAATTTATGAATTTGATGTTGACAAAGAATACCCAACGATCTATCTTCAATCTGATCCGGTTGAATATCCGAACCATAACCATTTATGCGGGAATGTCATGCTCAACAACACTTTAAGCGAACGCGTATTCGAACACCTCAAAGCCGATATCCTCGCTGGCGCCTTGAAGCCCGGCGACAGGCTTCTCTATAAGAAAATCGCCGAGCAGCTCGAAGTGAGCCTTACGCCGGTTAAGGAAGCCCTGCTCATGCTCGAGCAGGAAGGGCTCGTAAAAACGGTTCCAAGGAAGGGCGCGTGCGTAACCCAGCTCACTGAGCGCGATATCCTCGAATACACGCATATCCGCCTAGCCCTCGAAGGATTGGCTGTGGATATAGCGTGTGAGACCAAAGTCGATAAAAATAGTTTGAATACACTTCGGCAGATCAACCAGGAACTCGAGGAAGCCATGAGAAGGCGGGATTCCAAGGAGTGCCTCAAGAAGGATATTCAATTCCATAGCATTCTTGCCAACCTGAGCGACAACAAAAGACTTTCAGACCTCATGAATCAGTTGCCTTTGGCGAATCTCTTCGGCCATCTGGGCTCTCAGAACATCATGCTGGAGCGTAGCAGCTCGATACTCATCGAACATTCCCAAATCATCGAGTCACTGGCGGGAGGAGATTCGACTTTGACGAAGCAGTTGTTGCGAAAGAATATCCTCAGCCCTCAGACGGAGACCTTTGGTACGCAATCCGGGCAGGAAACGAGCGATACCGGCAGGGATTCGCGAACATGAACAAATCCGCGATCCAGCGCATCTACAAATCCGCCGTCTCCTCTTTGAGCTTTTCCGCCGAACTGCGGAAAATGCGGCGTGAGCTGAACGCGAAAATCGATATGCCGGACACGATTTCCACGCCTCCGACCTCCCATGCCCGCGGCGTGAACCGCTGGTTCACGCGACGCAGGATTTCGATCGCCGAATCCTACCTGATGGTCGTTTCCGGCCTCGATTCGCGGCATTCCCGGTCGCGGCTCGAGGCGCTCCGCGTCCTTCTGGACGCCTCCTTCCATTCCAAGAGCCTCGACATGCCCCTCAATACGGCCCGCGTCCAGATGGCCCTCATCAAGGAAGCGGTGAAGAGCAGGCACAACAAGCGCAGGCAGCTGGAATTGCTCCACGACTTCTCCATATCGACGCACGGCCAACAGCAAGTGATCAACAGGCTCTGCGACGAGCTCAATATCGTCGTGCTTCCGGAAAAGGGTACACGCCTCGAGGATTTCGGCTACGGATGGGACGACCATGTGCACGATACCGCCACCTCGGGCCGGAAGAATCCCACGCAGCTCGTCATCGACGCCTTCATCAAGGGGATATCCGAACTCACCGTCGCCTACGGCTCCTTCGCCGATCTCGAGATGATGGAGGAAGCCCTGGAAGCCGGCCAGATCATCGGCATCAGGATCAACATAGGACTCGAATTCAGCCTGACCATGCGCGGCAGCCGCTTCCACTTCATGGCCGTCCTGCCCCGGATGCGGAAGCCCGCCGACGCGAGGGACTTCTTCCAGGCGAAGGCCCAAGTCCTCCGGGAATTCTTCGCCGATCTCGAGAAAAACCAGGCCAACCGGATCGAGGCGGTGCGCAGGGTGCTGCAGGAGTTCAATGCCTCGGCCCTGGAAGGCCTGAACCGGGAATTTCCGGACGAGCCTCTTTACAGGGTGCCTGAACTGACCTTTGAAGCGCTCAACGCCTTCATCCCCACGATGAGCATCAACCGCACCCACCTGGCGGAATTCCTCTACAGCAAGGCGAGGCCCGTAATGTTCAACAGGCTTCTCCTGCTCAAAGTGAGGAGAAGCAAGGCCCTGGACGACTGGGAGCGCGGAGGCGGGTCGGAATCCGATTACCGGGCCGCCGAGGAAAGGTATTCGAACCTGAAGAAGGCCTTCAGGAAAATGTCGCCGGATACGCTCCAGAAGCAGTATTTTGACGGATCCTCCCTGATCGACTACTCCTCCACATTCGACGACATAAGGGCGGTCAAGTCGATGCTTTCGGCGGCGGAATGCAGGCTCAAGCTCCTCCACCCGCTCGAGCACGGCGTGGAAAAGGCCAGGGAAATACTGGCGGAAAACCGCGGCGTCATCGACATCGTCGAGATATACAATATCCAGGACTGCATCCTGCGCCCTCCGGAAGAAGTGCTGAGCCTCGCCCGCGAGGTGAACGGACTGAACGGACGCTCGCTCGAGGATGGCACCGCCCCCTATCTGCCCGTATGCGGAAGCGATTCGACAGGCCGGCATCCGAAAATACCAGGCATGGGCTTCACGCGCGAGGACGGGATAGTCGGCACGAAGAAGCGGAATT
>CAZRYP010000225.1:0-4556 GCA_964604295.1 uncultured Treponemataceae bacterium | reverse complement strand
AACAAGGCCATCGACCTCGTACCGGTCAAGGGGCTGAAGACCAAGCCGGGCGATTCCGGACTCAGGCCGAGGCTGGACTATGGCCGATGCTGCTGGTGCGCCCTCTGCGTCGACATCTGCCCTTCCGGGTCCCTGTCGATGAGCAACGAGTACTTATGGATAGACCGCGATCCCGAAGTCTACCGCTTCACACCGGGCGTCGACGGCAAATCCTGGGACAAGGCGCCGCTCGGGTACACGAGGGCTGAGGGCTATCGCCTCCTGGAGGAAAAAAGGGTCGAAATGACCGAAACACCGCCCGTCGATGCCGTCAAATCCTTTTTCGAACTTGTCCAGGGCTACTCCCGCCGGCAGGCGGAGAAGGAAGCCGACCGCTGTGTATCCTGCGGCGTCTGCATCGCCTCCTGCCCCGCCCACATGGACATCCCCGGCTATATAAAAGCGGTACGCGAAGGCGATCTCGAAAACGGCCTTCGCCTGCTCTACGAAACCAACCCCTTCCCCGAAGCCTGCGGCCGAGTGTGCACGCATCGCTGCGAGGAAGCCTGCTCCATCGGATCGGGGGGAGACCCCGTGGCGATCCGCTGGCTCAAGCGGTATATCGCGGACCAGGTTGAACTCTCGGAGTATGGGCGCGTCCTGCCCCGATCGGAACCCGCCACGGGCAAGAAGATAGCCGTCGTGGGCGCGGGACCCGGCGGGCTTTCGGCTGCCTATTATCTCGCCATGCTCGGCTATTCGGTCGTCGTGTTCGAAAAGAACGAGGCGGCAGGCGGCATGCTTCGTTTCGGCATTCCTGAATATCGTCTGCCTTATCCTGCCCTCGACAAGGATGTGGCCTACATCGAAAGCCTCGGCGTCGAAATAAGGCGGGGCGTGTCGGTGGGCAAGGACCTGAGCCTCGCTTTCCTCCGTGAGGAATACGACGCGGTCTTTCTCTCGACGGGACTTCCTGTCGCCTATGGCCTCGAAATTCCCGGCGACAACCACCCGCGCGTTCTCGACGGGGTGGCCATCCTCGCCGCCGCGACGAGAGGGGAAGAGCTCGGCCTCGGCACGAGAGTGGCCGTGATCGGCGGCGGCAACGTCGCCATGGACACGGCGCGCACCGCCCTCCGCAATGGCGCGAAGGTGGACATACTCTACCGGCGACGGGAGGAGGACATGCCGGCCGACCCCGAGGAAATCAGGGAAGCGAAGGCCGAAGGCGCGTGCCTCATCGAAAAAGCCATTCCGCTCGAAGTCAAGTCCGGCCAGGACGGTAGGGCGATTTTCGTGTGGAACGAAGCCCGGATGGTGCAGAAGGAGGAGGGAAAGCGGCCCGTACCCGAGGCGATCCCCGGAGCGGTCAGGGAGGAACGCTATGATTCCATAATTTCCGCCATTGGGCAGGGACCCGACCTCAGCTACATCGTCGAGGAAGACGGCATCGCCATCAAGCGCTTCAGGCCGCAGGTCGCGAAGGATGGAAAGACCAGCGCCGGCAACGTGTTCGCCGGCGGCGACTTCGTGAACGACAGGAAGGACGCGATTTCCGCGATCGCCGACGGCCACGTCGCCGCCAGGGGCATAGACCGCCTTCTCGGCGGCAAAGGGGCCTGAGATGGACAAAGCGACATTCGCCCATGCCATAGATTTCGCCATAGAGAGGGAAAAAGCCGCCGTCGCTTTTTACGGCGAGCTTCTCGTGAACGCCTCCTTTGCCGCCCAGAAATCCACGCTCGAGGAGTTCCGGGCGATGGAAGAAGGCCATGTTTTCAAGCTGACAGGCATGAAGGCGCGGGGAGACCTGCGCCTCTCGGCCGAAGCGGCTGTTGACTTGGGGCTTGCCCGGCGCATGGCGGAGGTCGAGGCTCCTGCCGCGGCAATGACCTTCCAGGACATTCTCGTCGCCGCCATAAAGAAAGAGGAGGATTCGGGCTCTCTCTACGCCGGTCTCGAGAAAAGCGCCGCCGACGCGGAAGCGAAGGCAGTCTTCTCCCTGCTCGCGATAGAGGAGGGGCGCCACAAGCGTTACTTTGAGGAGCTCTACGACGCGGAAATAACGCGGGATAATTGAAGGCGTTTTGAACGTTGACCTGTCCCGGAAACTGGATTAAACTGTGCCAACTAACATAAACCCTGAAAGGGAGGAATCATGGCTAAAGTAGAACTCAAGAAGATCGGGAAGGTGTACGACGGCAATGTCCGCGCGGTGAGCGACGCGAACATCACCATCAACGACAAGGAATTCGTCGTTTTCGTCGGTCCCTCGGGCTGCGGAAAGACGACCACCCTCCGCATGGTGGCCGGCCTCGAGGACATCACGGAAGGCGAGCTCTTCATCGACGGCAAAATCGTCAACGATGTGCCGCCCAAGGACCGCGACATCGCGATGGTATTCCAGAACTATGCCCTCTATCCCCACATGTCCGTCTACGACAACATGGCCTTCGGACTCAAGATCCGCAAGTTGCCGAAGGACGAGATCGACCAGCGCGTCAAGGAGGCGGCGCGCATTCTCGACATCGAGAAGCTTCTCGACCGCAAGCCCAAGCAGCTCTCGGGCGGCCAGCGCCAGCGCGTAGCGGTAGGGCGGGCCATCGTCCGCAAGCCCAAGGTTTTCCTCTTCGACGAGCCCCTGTCCAACCTCGACGCCAAGCTCCGCGTGCAGATGCGCGCCGAACTGATCGAGCTCCACGACAAGCTCCAGGCCACCATGATCTACGTGACCCACGACCAGGTGGAAGCCATGACCATGGGCGACAAGATCGTCGTCATGAAAGACGGCCTCGTCCAGCAGATCGGCTCTCCCCTCTACATGTACAATAATCCCATCAACAAGTTCGTCGCCGGCTTCATAGGCTCGCCGCCCATGAACTTCCTCACCGTCAAGGTCGTTGAGGAAGGCGGGAAGCTCCTCATAGACGAGGGCTCCTTCAAGCTCGCCCCCGATCCGGCCCACCTCGAGCTCCTCAAGCCCTATGTCGGCAAGGAAGTCTCGTTCGGGATCAGGCCCGAAGATCTCGATGTCGCGAACCAGAAGCTGGAGATAGGCGTCATCAAGGCCAAGGTCACCGTCGTGGAGCCTCTCGGCGCCGAGATCCACCTCCAGGCTTCCACGCCCACCCAGGGCATGGTGGCCCGCATCGGCCCTCATCACCTCTACAAGCATGGCGACGAGATCGTTTTCGATCCCGTCATGGCCAAGGCGAGATACTTCGACAGCGAGAACGAGAAATCCATCCTCCCCGTCAAGTGGAACGAACAGGAAGCCTGACGCCCGGCCAGCTCATGGATTCCATAATGAACAGGAAATCGGGCGCTCCGGAAGGGGCGCCTTTTTTAGACCTCGGGAGGCGAAACATGATCGGCACACATCGGACGCGAGCGGCTGTCCTGGTTTTCATCGCACTGGCGGGAGCGGCTTCCCTCTTCGCGCAGGAGAATGGATCCTACGCTAGCGTCGGATTCATGGGCATCAGCCCCAACCTGAGCGATGCGAGGGCCGATTTCCGGACCGAAGACCTGCTGTACGGCGGCACAGTCTCCTTTGCCGTCAACCCCTGGTTCAGCCTGGGCGCGGACGTGCTCTGGCTGGGCGATATCTATTATGGCCCCGAGGGCGCGATCGCCTTCGGGCCCACGTCATGGGCCGCCCTCGTGGAATCGGGAAATGCGGGAGGGGCGAAGGCCGACTGGAAAAATTTCGAGTCCCTCATCTACGCGCCTCTCACTTTCAACCTCACCATTCCGCTGGGCTTCCTGAAGCCGTACCTGGGAGCCGGTCCAGCGTTCTACTTCCATTTCCCTTCCAACCTCGGCGACTCCAGCTTCACCGAGTATCTGGACGCGCGGTACGGAGCGGGGAAAAGGATCAAGACCGGACTCACCGCGAGGGCGGGGATCGACAGCATGATAGGGGAATCCCTCTCCCTAGGCCTGGGATACCTGGTGAGGGAGGACATTCCCGCGCTGCTTCCGGAGCATCTGGGAAACAGGGACTTCTGGCTCGTGAACGGCTACCTTTTCGCGTCGGCCAGGCTGGTCATGCGCTGAAGGAGTTCCGGTTCAATGCCTTTTCGATGTCGGCTTCGAGCTTTTCGGGTTCGGTGGAGGGGGAAAAACGCCTGATCTCCTCTCCGTTCCGGGAAACCAGAAACTTCGTGAAGTTCCATTTGACCGCGTCCCCAAGCAGGCCACCCGTGCGCTTTCGCAGGTGGACGAAAAGGGGATGGGCTCCGGAACCGTTCACTTCTATCTTGGCCATGACGGGAAAGGTCACGCCGAAATTCACCTGGCAGAAATCCTGGATTTCGGCATCGTCGCCGGGCTCCTGGTGCGCGAATTGATCGCAGGGGAATCCGAGGACGACCAATCCCCTGTCCCCGTATTTCCTGTGGAGGGATTCCAGCCCCTTGTACTGGGGCGTGAAGCCGCACTTGCTCGCCGTATTGACGATGAGAAGGACCTTGTCCTCCAATTCCCGAAGGGAGAAGGCCAAACCATTGCCCCTTCGAACCTCAATATCGTAGATTCCCGGCTTGTCCATTATATTCTCCCCTCCGAAGCGTCGA
>CAZRYP010000224.1:2281-4591 GCA_964604295.1 uncultured Treponemataceae bacterium | reverse complement strand
CAAGGACCTCGTCGTATCGGGCGAGAAAGGCAAGAAGGCTCTGGAGATCATCCTGGCTGTCTACAAGAGCCAGAAGACCGGAATGCCGGTCGATATTCCCTGCGATTTCTCCACCACGGAGATGTCGGGCGCCGATCTGGCGCTCAAAGCGAGAGGCTGAACATGCAGGTACCATTCTATTCGTCGACGCGGGAGTACGGGAACCGAAAAGAGGAATTCGACGCGGCGGTACGCGGCGTCATGGAACGGGGCGACTTCATACTCGGCGGCGAGGTCGCGGAATTCGAGCGCGAGGCGGTGGCCTGGCTCGGCGCGAAATACGCCGTGGGCCTGGCTTCGGGCTCCGACGCCCTCGTCCTGGCCTCGGATATCCTCGGATTCCGCGACGGCGCGGAAGTGCTGACTCCCACCTTCACTTTCTTCGCCTCCACGTCCTGCGTGGCGCATCTGGGCGGAAAGCCCGTCCTGGTGGACATGGACGAGGAAACCCTCAACATGGACCTCGCCGACGCGGGGCGGAAAGTCACGAAGGACACGAAGGGAATCATCCCCGTCCACCTCTTCCAGCAGGCGACGCCCATGCAGGGCGTCATGGACCTGGCGCGGAAGGCTAAATTGAAGGTGCTCGAGGACGCGGCCGAAGCCTGGGGCATGGAGTGCCTCGTGGACAAGGCCTGGCGCAAGGCGGGCACGGTGGGCGACATAGGCATCTACTCCTTCTTCCCCACCAAGACCCTGGGAGCCTACGGCGACGCCGGCCTCGCCGTCACCGATGACGAGGAACTCTACAGGAAACTCAGGAGCTACCGCGTGCACGGGAGCTCGGTGAAATACCATCACGACTACATCGGATACAACTCGCGCCTCGATACCATGCAGGCGGCGATCCTCAGGGTGAAACTGAAGACCACCGACGCCTCGATCGCCGCGAGGGCCGGGCACGCCGCCCATTACACCGCGCGGCTCGCGGGGATCCCC
This sequence comes from uncultured Treponemataceae bacterium, assembly GCA_964604295.1. GTDB lineage: Bacteria > Spirochaetota > Spirochaetia > Treponematales > Rectinemataceae > CAZRYP01. The sequence continues at coordinate 3,613 of CAZRYP010000224.1, read as the reverse complement.
TGCCTGCGCATCCCTGGCCTGGCGCCGGGGAACAGGGCCGTCCCCTACGTGTACAACATCCTTCTGGAAGACCGCGACAAGCTCGCCGCGCGCTTCAAGGAGAAGGGAATCGGTTATTCCATCTACTACCCGATGCCCCTGCACCTGCAGAAATGCTTCGCGTACCTGGGGCACAGGGAGGGGGACTTCCCCGTGGCCGAATCGGTGGCGAAACGGATCATCGCGCTGCCCATTTATCCCGAGATCACCGACGACGAAGTCGACTATGTCTGCGACGAAATAGCGGCGTTCTGCCGCGCCTAGGAGCTCTTCATGGCCAATCCGGAACTTGTCGAAATGCCGGCCGAGGGCGGAGGCGTCTGCCACCGCCATGAATCGGCCTACGTCGATTCCGGCGCCCGCGTCGGCGCCGGAACCAAGATATGGCACTTTTCCCATATCATGGCGGGCGCGCGCGTCGGCGGGAAATGCTCGCTGGGGCAGAACGTGAACGTGGGCGGAGCCGCCGTGATCGGCGACGGGGTCAAGGTCCAGAACAACGTATCGGTGTATGACGATGTCATCATCGAGGACGACGTCTTCTGCGGTCCTTCCTGCGTGTTCACCAACGTGATCAACCCGCGCGCTTTCGTCGAGCGGAAGCACGAGTACAAGCGCACCCTGGTGAAGAAGGGCGCCGCGATAGGCGCCAACGCCACGATCGTCTGCGGTGCGACTCTGGGGGAATACTGCTTCGTGGGAGCCGGGAGCGTCGTCACGCGCGATGTGCCCGCCTATGCAATGGTGTACGGAAGCCCGGCCCGGATCAGAGGATGGATCTGCGCCTGCGGCGTGAAGCTGGACGATTCCCTCACCTGTTCCGCCTGCGGCGCCTCCTATGAAAAGAACGGCGACGGGCTTGCCCCGATCGGCGATTGAGACTTTGATGACATCGAGTTCCGGCAGGCAAGGCAGCGGGAGCGCATCGCCGCTCCTGCTCCTGTCGGCCACCCTGCTTTTCGCCGGCTGCGAACACTCGCTCGCGACGATCGTGCAGGAATCGCGGATAACCCAGCCCTCCATTGAGGAGATCGAGAGGAATATCCGCGGTCAGTACGATTCGCGCGCGGTGTATTCCTACTCCGAGTACGAAACCCTGCTGACATGCCTGGAGGACGAGAAATTCATCGTCGTCGATATCGGCCGGTTCAGCACCCTGGAGAACCCGGCCAAAGTTGTCGTGGGGCTGAGGCACGATGTCGACCGCCACCCCTTCAAGGCGCTGGAACTCGCGCGGATGGAGAAGCGGCACGGTTTCGGAGTCTCGTACTACATACTGGCAAGCTCATCCTA
>CAZRYP010000224.1:0-2271 GCA_964604295.1 uncultured Treponemataceae bacterium | reverse complement strand
GATATTCGGCGATGGGGGACCTGTACACGAAGTTAGCCGACATGGGCATGGAAATAGGAATACACAACGATCTCCTGACGACGCAGCTCACCTACGGAATGGATCCATTCGATTTCAACGCCGGGGAGTTGGAGTACTACCGATCGCTGGGCATCGATATCGCCGGCACGGTGGCTCACGGAAGCGCGCTGATGAATCGCCTTTCCCTCTTCAACTTCTACGTGTTTTCCGATTATCTCGATCGGGATCCGCAGAAGCGTTCCGAAGTGACCTGGGAAGGCAGGACCTGCAGGCTCGGGACCAGACCCATGGCGGATTTCGGATTCCGGTACGAAGCGAACTTCGTTCCATTCAACGGCTATTTCACGGATTCGGGCGGGAAATGGAAGCACCTCGTTCCTGACGGAGAGGGTGGCTATGTCACGACCGAATATACACGGGTCTCCAGCATCGTCGATCTGCTGAGGAACTCGGGACCAGGCGACAGAATTCAAATATTGACGCACCCTGTCTGGTGGGGAAAGTGATACACAAGGAGATTCCATGTTCCGTTTCGTCCGGGTACCGGCCTCAAAACATCTGCTGATCATATCGTCAATGCTGCTGCTCCTCCTCGCCGGCTGCACAAATGTCTTTGAAACGCCCCTGGAGGAGCCGCCCGAGATAGTGGCTGCGCAGCCTTCCCTGAAGACGATCGAGGCGAGAATCCGGGGACAGTATGACCCCAGCGCGCGCTACACATATGCCGAATACGAAGAGCTGCTCGCCTGCTTGGACGACGAAAAATTCAGGGTAGTCTCCATCCAGGACATGAATGCGATCGAAGATCCGACCAAAGTCATCGTGGGACTGAGGCACGATGTCGACCGCCACCCCTTCAAGGCGATGGAAATGTCCCGGATGGAGGAGGAGCACGGTTTCGGCGCCTCCTACTATATTCTTTCCAACGCGTACTATGCCGGCAAATACGTGGACGGGCAGTACACTCGATATACCGCGATGGGAGAAGTGTACAGGAACATTGCCGACATGGGGATGGAAATCGGGATACACAACGACCTGCTGACGATGCAGCTGGCCAGGGACATCGATCCCTTGGAATTCAACACGGAGACGATGGAATACTATCGATCCCTGGGGATCGAAGTCACCGGCAACGTGGCTCACGGGAGCCCGCTGATGCGTGAATTGTCGCTCACCAACTATTATGTCTTTTCGGACTTTGCCTATCTTGATCCCCAACAGAGGCAGGAAATCACCTGGAACGGCAAGACCTACATGCTGGGAGCCAGATCGATGGCGGAATTCGGTTTCCAGTATGAGGCCAACTTCGTCAACAAAAACATCTACATATCCGATGCGGGCGGGAAGTGGAAACACTCCATCGCCGGCATCACCTATCAGAACACCTATACGTCGGAAATCGTGGATGTCGTGAGGAATTCGGTTCCGGGCGACAGGATCCAGATCTTGACGCATCCTGTCTGGTGGGGGAGATAATCCAAGTGGTTCAAGCGAGGAGCATCATATGAAGAATTCCGAAAAAATCATCAAGAAAATCGCCGACAGGACGGTCACGGTCGGCATCATCGGGCTGGGCTACGTCGGCCTGCCCCTGGCCGTGTCCTTCGCGCGCAAGGGCGTGAAGGTCCTGGGCTTCGACAAGAGCGGGACGAAAGTCAGAGCCGTGAACGAAGGCCGGAACTACATAGCCGACATAACGGACGAGGAATTCGCCCGTGTGCACGCTTCGAAGCTCCTGGAGGCGACCGAGGATTTCGCGCGCATTTCCGAGGCCGACGCCGTCATCATCTGCGTGCCCACGCCCCTCGACAAGTACAAGAAGCCCGACATGAGCTTCATCGAGACCTCCTGCCGGGACATCGGAAAGCACATGAAGCCCGGCACCTTCATAAGCCTCGAGAGCACGACCTATCCCACGACGACCGAAGACTTCATGAAGCCCATCATCGAGAAGGAGTCGGGACTGAAGGAAGGCGCCGATTTCTGGCTCTGCTTCTCCCCCGAGCGCGTGGATCCGGGCAACAAGACCTACAAGACCGCGAACACGCCCAAGGTCGTGGGCGCTCTCGGGCCTGAAGCCCAGGAAATTGCCCTGGCCCTGTACGGCATCGCCATCGAGAACCTCTACCCCGTGAGCTCGCCCCGAGCCGCCGAGATGGTCAAGATCCTCGAGAACACCTACAGGCTCGTCAACATTTCCCTCATCAACGAACTCGCCCTTCTTTCGGGCAAGATGAACATCAACAT
>CAZRYP010000223.1:0-4593 GCA_964604295.1 uncultured Treponemataceae bacterium | reverse complement strand
GGACCTTCCAAGAATTCATGATGAAGGTGATGGCAATAAAAAAGACTGTCATGTCTGACAGTCTTTAAAGTCGGGCTGAGAGGATTTGAACCTCCGACATCTTGGTCCCGAACCAAGCGCGCTAGCCCCTGCGCTACAGCCCGTAAATAAAAAACCCGTCAGTGGATGACGGGTTGAATCGCCTGAAAGGCGAATCGGGAGCGACGGGGCTCGAACCCGCGATCTCCGGCTTGACAGGCCAGCGCGATAACCAGCTTCGCTACGCCCCCGTGTCATTGCTGACGAGGATGGAATATATCCGGATCAGGGCTTCGTGTCAATAGGAAACGATTATCGCCCCGGATTTTTCATCCATGTCGCGGCTCCGGCCGGGGGCTCCGGGAGAAGCCTGACCGCGCCCTTCGATGAGTCCCGCGAAATGCGTCCCCGGGCCGCCGGGGCGGCTTTTTTGCGCGGGAAAGGCCGAAGCGGACAAGGCGCGCGGGGCTGCGGATGCCAGGGGCAGGCGCAGCAGGTCGCCCGAGGAAAATGACGTCCGGATGGGGGAATACCTCACGAGGCAGTAGCCTTCAGGCGAGCAGGCGTAGCGTCCCGCCATGAATTGGGGCAGGGGGAACTCTTCCGAGACTATCCTGAGGAGGGGGGCTTCCTTCCCGGGCTTGCCGGCCAGGGCGGCCATGTCGGGGACGGTCGACAGAAGGTAGGAGAACACCAACTTTTCCTTGGGAAGGCCGGCATCATCAGATAATTTCTTCAGCCAGGCCGGCGCCGAGGAGGCACCGATGTTGAAGTGGCACCAGGGATACTTTTCCCTCCGCCTGGGCATGACGACGGCCTCGAGGGTCTTGGTTTCCGCGCCGGAAGGAAGATCGACCCCCGGGGTTTCCAGGCTGTGAAAGATGCCCGGCATGGGGCAGGCCTTCGCGTGGGGACAGGGCGCGACAGGCAGGGCGCCGAAGGCCAGGAGGGCCGCCCTCATTGAGCTGATGAAGGAACCCGATCGCGGGTCTCCAGGTTCCATGAGGAAAACGGAGCCAGAGTCCTTCAGGTATCCCAGGAGCTGCCTGGCCGTGAGAAGGGCGCGCATGCCGAGGGGGCTCTTGCTCTTCCAGAAGAATTCGTTGAAGACGTTGGCTCCCGTGACAAGGTCAGCTTTTTCGGGCGGATGGATGCCGAATTGCTGCCGCAGAGTGACGATCTTCCAGGGGGGGAGGCCGCCGGACAGTCTCACGCAGAGGCTCTCGAAAATAGTCTGGCCGACCTTGAGGATGCGTTCGGTCTTGTCGGTGCAATAGATGGTGAGGCGCTTTTGCCTCAGGTTGGGACGGGTGACATAGAGGGCCAGGGGAAGGGTCAGGGGTCCTGAGCCTATGTCGACTATCGTGGCGCCTTCCTCGAGCTTGAGAGGCAACTCCGAGAAAATCGACGCGAGGCGGATGATGTTCCAGGGAAGGAAATACCGGACATAGGCCGAATAGTAGGCCGGAGCGCTGAGATATTCGGCCGTCCTGTGCTCTCGCTCCGAGGTCAGGTCCTCCCAGAGGGACCTGATGGTGCGCCCCAGCTCCAGCCTGTGTTTCTGGGTGAGGGGGACGGCGTCGTCGAATATGGCAGGGAGGGCTTCCAGAGCCTTGGCCAAGTCGGGGCCGGGTTTGAGGGCCTGGAGGGTGGGCGAATGGACCGACTGCGCGGGCGCAGCGGGTTTCGGAGCCGCGGCGGCGCGGCGCCGGCCTCTGTACAGGTGTTCTTTCACGCTCCGATCATACCAGAAAGCGGCGCGAGTTTCGAGAGCCGCCCCGGCCTGCCGCGGCCCGACCGGGCAGCCTCGGGGAGGGGCAGGGCAAGGCCCGCCCCTCCCCGAGGCCGATCAGAAGCTCAGGACTACCTTGCCGGATTCGCCGGAGAGCATGGCCTCGAAACCCTTCCCGAAATCGTCGAAGGCGAAGCGATGGGTGATCACGGGGCTTATGTCCAGGCCGGATCGCAGCATGGCTTGCATCTTGTACCAGGTTTCGAAGATCTCGCGGCCGTAGACGCCCTTGAGGAAGAGTCCCTTGAAGATGACGCGGCTCCAGTCGATGCCCGCGCCGTCGGGGAGGAGCCCGAGAAGGGCCATCCTGCCGCCGTTGTACATGTTCTCGATCATCTGCTCCAGGGCCTGGGGGCTCCCAGACATTTCGAGGCCTATATCGAAGCCGCCGACCATGCCGAGTTCCTTCTGCACGTCCTTGAGCGACTCCTTGGCTACGTTCACGACCCTGGTGGCGCCCAGTTTCGCTGCCAGCGCGAGCCTCCAGTCGTTCATGTCGGTCACCACCACGTTCCTTGCGCCGACGTGCTTGGCGATAGCCGAGGCCATGCAGCCTATCGGACCGGCGCCCGTTATGAGGACATCCTCTCCGATCATGTCGAAGGAGAGGGCGGTGTGGGTGGCGTTGCCGTAGGGATCGAAGATGGAGGCTATTTCGTCGGAGATGGAATCATGGATATGCCACGCGTTTCCCGCGGGCACGGAGACGTATTCGGCGAAACAGCCGTCCCTGTTGACGCCGATCCCCACCGTGTTGGGGCATAGATGCCGCTTGCCTGCCCTGCAGGCCCTGCAGACGCCGCAGACGATGTGCCCCTCGGCCGAGACTCTCTCGCCGATCTTGTAGCCGGACACCGAGCGGCCCATGTCGACGATTTCCCCCACGAATTCATGGCCTACCGTCTGTCCGACGCGTATCGTGCGCTGCGCCCAGGCATCCCACTTCCAGATATGGACGTCAGTGCCGCAGATCGCCGTCTTTTTCGTTTTGATCAGGAGATCGTTGTCGCCGATTCCGGGCATCGGCACTTCCTCCATCCATAATCCGGGTTCTGCCTTGCTTTTGACGAGAGCCTTCATTGGGAGCTCCTTTGCATAGAGTATATACCGATCCCGGGGATCCGTGCAGATGTTCCGTGCGCACGGGTCAGAGAAGGAAGAAGAGAGCCGCCCCGCTCACTGCCACGGCGGCCCCGGCCATCTCCAGGGCTTGCACTTTCTGCTTGAGGATGAGGATCGAGGGGGGAATGATGAGAACGGGCGTGAGGGCCATCAAGGTGCTGGCCGTTCCCGCCTGGGTGTTCTGCAGGGCGAAGAGGGACAGGGAGACACCCAGGAATGGACCGAAGATCGCGCCGATGCTCATGGACTTGAAGACTTTGCCTTCACGGGGCACGAGGCTGAAGATCCGGACAGCCTGACCCGTCAGGATGGCCTGGAGGGCGAATCCCGCGACGGCCGTCAGCACCCTGATCTGGGTGCCTGAAATCGCGTTGTAGTCGCCCAGGCCTATCTTGGAGAAGATGAGACCGGCGGCTTGGATCACCGAGGAAAGGAAGGCGAATATGTAGCCCTTCTTGGAGGCCGAGAAGGCCTTTCCGTCGCTCTTCTGCATTCTCTGCCGTGAAACGACGGCCATGAGGATGCCGCATACGACGACGGCCATGCCGAAAAGCCTCACCGGCTTCATTCTCTCGCCCAGGAAGATGAAGGCGAAGAGTGCCGTGAATAGCGGGGTGAGGGCCTGGAAGACGACAGTGATGCGCGACCCTATGAGGATGTAGGCGTTGAAGAGGAAATAATCGGCGATGAGGAAGCCGATGATGCCCGAGATGGATAGATAGAACCAGGTCCTGGCAGGGGCGTCCAGCGGAAGGGGCTGCCCCCGAAGGAGGGTTCCCGCCAGGGTCAGGAAGACGAGGGCAAAGGCAACCTTCCAGAAGTTGACAGCCAGGACGCCCACCTTCCTGGACGCGTTTTCGAAGAATATGGCCGAGATGGACCAACAGAAGGCTGTTCCGAAGGCCGCGAGAGCTCCCATCTTTTCCATCGGGCGAAGTATACCGATATCGCCCATCTTGTTCCATCGGGGCGGAGGTTCCAGGCTGCGGCGCGGCCCGCAGCCCGGCGGACCCGTCCCGAACTGGAAAAAATTTGACTATTGAGGGATATGATCATACAGTAACAGTAGGGAAGGAGGGAAAAACTATGGCGATAATCACTATAGCACGCGAACTTGCATCCCTCGGCGAAGAGACCGCGCAGGAACTGGCGCGGATTTCCGGATACACGCTGATCGACAAGGATTATTTGGAAGGAAAACTGAACTCCATCGGAATCAGCGCCGAGAAGCGGGAAAAATACGACGAGAAGAATCCCGGTTTCTGGGCATCGCTCTCCCAGCAGAGGGACGACTATCTGCACTATCTCAAGACCGCGATCCTCCAGGCCGCGCAGGAGAACGACTGCATCATAATGGGCCGGGGAGGCTATGCCATCCTGCGGGGCGTACCACACTCGCTCGCGGTGAAGATCACGGCTCCCGTGGCTCTCAGGGTCGAGAGGACCAAAAAGGCCTTCGGTTGCGACAACAAGAGAGCGCTGCAGATCATCGAGCAGAGCGACCACGACAGGGGAGGCTTCCATAAGTACTTTTTCTCCACGAGCTGGACGGACGCCAGGGAGTACGATCTGACCATCAACACCGGTGGGACGGATCCCTCCCATGCCGCGGTGGCCATCGACTCGCTCCGCAAGGTATTCGTCGACAAGGCGAGGGAAGA
>CAZRYP010000222.1:0-4648 GCA_964604295.1 uncultured Treponemataceae bacterium | reverse complement strand
TCCCCAGTCCTTCAAGGGCAGCATATTCAGCATGGAGCAGAAGCTCGACGTCTTTAGGACGGCCGGAATCGATGCCTGCGTACTGATTGACTTTTCCCAGAATTTCGGTACACTTTCAGGCGCGGAATTCCTTTCCCTGCTTGCGAATGCCGGGGTGAAATTCCTGTGCGTAGGCCCCAATTTCCGATGCGGGCACAGGATGGACACCAATGCCCAGGCTCTGGCCCAAATAAGCCGCAGGCTGGGAATGGAAGCCGAGATAGCGGAGCCTGTGCTCTATGGTAGCCATCCGGTGAGTTCAAGCAGGATCAGGAACGCCATCGTCGAAGGGAGACTGAGCGAGGCGGCAGACATGTTGGGCCGGCCCCATAAAGTCGAACTCGAGGCCATGACGGACCGGCAGGCTGACGCTTCAGGCGGCATGGCGCTGAGACCGACGGCAGACGCCCTCCTCCCTCCCGAGGGGAATTACAGGGTTGTCGTCGAAACGGCAACCGGAAAGGAATCGCTCGTCGCGCGTATCGGCGAGGGACTGATAAGGGTGGAATCCTTGGAAGGCCGCGGCGCGGGACGCGTCGCGATAATGAACGTGGTATCACAAGAGTGGAAGGAGATATAGAAGATGGCATTGACCAAAGAGGACAAGGCCCAGATCGTACTGGAGTACGGAATCAACGAAAAGAATACCGGATCGATCGAAACCCAGGTGGCTTTGCTCACCAAGAGGATCACCGACCTGACGGAGCACTTCAAGATTCACAAGAAGGATACGAACTCCAGGCGCGGCCTGTTGAAGGTCGTCGGCCAGCGGCGCAAGCTTCTCAAGTACCTTCAGAGGACCAATCTCGAAGGCTACAGGGCTATCGTCGAGAAACTTCAGATCAGGAAGTGAATCAGGATGCATTCCAGGATACGAGGCCCTGCCGCTCTTGCGCGTATGGGCCTTTTCCTGTTGTTCCGGTCCAGTCCGGAACCCGCGGTTATTACCGTAAAGAGGAATAGTGATGGTACATACAGTACGTTGCCAGATCGGCGATGAGACTCTGGTCCTGGAGACGGGACGCATGGCCAAGCAGGCCGGCGGAGCGGTGTTCGCGACCTATGGCGGCTCCGCGGTGATCGCGACTGCCTGCTGCTCGGAAAAAGTCACGGAAGGGCTGGACTTCGTCCCACTCACCGTCGAGTACAATGAAAAATATTATGCCGCGGGCAAGATCCCCGGCGGCTTCATCAAGAGGGAGTCCAGGCCCAAGGACAAGGAAATCCTCGTGTCGAGGATCATCGACAGGCCCATGCGCCCCCTCTTCGACAAGGCTTTCGGAAGGGAAATACAGGTCGTGCCGACCTGCATCTCGACCGACCAGGTCAATCCTCCCGACATAGTGGCGATCAATGCCGCGAGCGCCGCAGTCCATATCTCCGACATTCCCTTCGCCGGCCCCATCGCCGCCGTACGCGTCGCCCTCCTGGACGGCAAATATGTGGTCAACCCGACTTTCGAGCAGAGCGAGAAGGCCAAGCTCGAGATCATCGTATCCGGCACGGCCGCCGGCATCACGATGGTCGAGGGCGGCTCCCAGGAAGTCTCCGAGGAGGAGATGATCGGCGCGATAGAGTACGCCAAGGATCCCATCGCCCGCATCTGCGTCGCGATCGAGGAATTGCGCGCGCTGGCCGGCAAGGAAAAACTTCCCCTCGCACCCCTCAAGGTGACGCTCAACAGGGAAGAGGATATCCGCGCCTTCGCCGAGGGCCGGCTTTCCGCCGCCCTCTTCACCAAGGTCAAGCAGGAGCGCTACAAGGCGGTCAAGGCGGCCATCAGGGAAACCGAAGCAGCCTTCACCGACGTCCTCGTCGACGAGGTGCAGAAAAAGCTTTTCTCCGCCCTCATGGAGGATCTGCAGTATCAAATCCTCAGGAACGGGATCCTCGACAAGGGCCTGCGCGTCGATGGACGAGGTCTCGAGGAAATCAGGCAGATCACCTGCGAAGTCGGCATCCTCCCGAGAACCCACGGTTCGGCCCTCTTTACCCGAGGCGAGACCCAGGCACTGGCCATCACCACCCTCGGCACTGTCTTCGACGAACAGATCCTGGACGACATCGAAGGAGACAGGCGCGACCGCTTCATGCTCCACTACAACTTCCCCCCCTTCTCGGTGGGTGAGACCGGGCGCCTCGGCACGGGCAGGCGGGAAATCGGACACGGCAGCCTCGCCCGCCGCGCGGTGGAAGTCATGCTTCCACCCAAGGAAAAATTCCCATACACCATCCGCGTCGTCTCCGAAGTCCTGGAGTCCAACGGCTCGTCCTCGATGGCGACCGTCTGCGCCTCCTCCCTCTCCATGATGCAGGCTGGCGTTCCGATGCGCAAACCCGTGGCGGGAATAGCCATGGGCCTCATCACCGACTCCAGCCGCTTCGCGGTGCTCTCCGACATCCTCGGCGACGAGGATCACCTCGGCGACATGGACTTCAAGGTGGCCGGAACCAAGGACGGCATCACCGCCTTCCAGATGGATATAAAGATTTCCAGCGTCAGCACCGAAATCCTCACCAAAGCCCTGGCGCAGGCGAAGAGGGGACGTCTCCACATCCTCTCCATCATGGAAGGGACTCTCTCGACCCCGGCGAGCGAAACCTCCGAGTACGCTCCCAAGGTCGTATCCGCGAAAGTCGACCAGGACAAGATCGGCGCCGTCATAGGGCCGGGCGGCAAGAACATCAAGGGCATGTGCGAAAAGTTCGATGTCCAGATCAACGTGGACGAGGAAGGCACGGTCACGATCTACGGCAAGAGCCAGAAGGCCGCGTACGATGCCCGCGACGCCGTGCTGAGTCTCGTCGAGGAGCCGGAAGTCGGCAAGATCTATGACGGCACCGTGAAGCGGATCATGGAATTCGGAGCTTTCATCGAGATCATGCCAGGCAAGGAAGGGCTCTGCCACATATCCAGACTCGCCAAGGGTCGCGTCGAGAGGGTGACGGACGTGGTGAAGGAAGGCGGCGCCGTGAAGGTCAAGCTCATGGAGATCGACCACATGGGAAGGCTCAACCTCGCCATGGTCGACGCTCTCGACGAGAACGGGCAGCTTCCGCCCCAGAGCCGCGACGACAGACCCCAGGGCCACGACCGCGGTCCCAGGGAGCCGCGCAGGTTCGATGACCGGAGGGATTCGTCCCACAGACGCTGATTCTGATCATCAGATGATACAACCAATCGTCCTGCCGGCCGGCCCTGTCCTGCTATCCGAAGGCCGGCGGGATTCTCCCAGTTTTGCCATCTCCATCTGGTTCCCTTACGGGTCCAGGAACGAAGCCCCACTAACACGGGGCTTCGTTCATTTCATCGAGCATATGCTCTTCAAGGGTACGGCCCGGCGCGATGCCTTCTCCCTCTGGCGAGCGATAGAACGGACCGGAGGCTATGCCAACGGATTCACCGACAGGGACTCACTCTGCGTCTACTGCTGCGTGCCGGCCCAGTATTGGCGCCTCGCCGCCGAGCTGATGGCCGAAGCTGCGTTTTCATCCACCTTTCCCACGGAGGAATTCGAGAAGGAAAAGCAGGTCATCCTTTCGGAAATCCTGCAGATAGAAGACGATGTCGAGGAGACGGCCTTCGACGCCTTCCTCGGTCATTTCTGGTCAGGACATCCCGCGGCGAAACCCATAGCGGGGAGCGCAGCCGAAGTGAATGCCATAGATCGAGGGAGTCTCCACGACTTCTACCTCCGGACATTCGCGCCCTCGAATGCCTTGATCGCCGCATCGGGCGATTTCGATGAGGGGCGGCTGGCCGATGTCATGAACGAGGCACTGAACGATGCCCTGAGGGATTCCCCATCCGCGATCGGGAGGGGAATCCCTCAGGGCATCACCCCGGCCGTCACCCCGCCTGCCGCGAGCCTCAGGGGATACGCGAAGGCCGCCGCTTCGCAGGTCTATTACTTCGACGCCATCCAGCTTGCCCCTCCTCTGGGATCCAGGGATTTTTTCGCACTCTGCGCCGTGAACGCCATACTAGGCGAAGCTTCCACATCCAGGCTTTTCCAGAGGATCAGGGAAAGGCTCGGCCTGGCGTACACGGTCCAGTCTTCGCTCTCCTTTTCGAAAACCGAAGCCTTGCTCGCCATCCAGACTGTCACGAGCGACGAGAAATTCGCCGAATGCGTCTCGGCGGTGGAGGAGGAGACAGGCAGGCTCCTTGCCGAGGGTCCGGCCGCCGAGGAGCTGGACGAAGCCCTCTCGCGCCTTTCGGGAAGCTTTCTCCTCTCCCTCGAAGATCCCGAGGCCAGGATAAGGCGGCTTGCCAACTGGCAGCTCTTCATGGGCTCCGTGCCCGAAATCGACGAGGAGAGAGCCATGTATCTGGAAGTGGGGATGGGCGATGTCCGCTCCCTCCTCGGAAGGCTCGCCTCGGCCCCGCGCGGACGCTATGCTCATGGAAGGATCAGGAAGGCCACGGCGGCCTCGCTGTCCCTCAAGGAGATGTGACATGGAATCGATCCGGGTACCGGTGTTGCTGGGCGAGGGCGCAAGAATCCCCGAATACAAGACCTCTGGATCGGCGGGAGCCGACCTGCATGCCTGCCTTTCCGAGCCGATGACGCTCCAGCCCATGGAGAGGAAGGCCGTGCCCACCGGC
>CAZRYP010000221.1:1507-4656 GCA_964604295.1 uncultured Treponemataceae bacterium | reverse complement strand
CTACGCCCGTTCGATGAGGATGCTCGACGCGCTCAAGACGGCCGGATATTCGCCCAAGCTCAAGAAGATGGCGATGGATATCGTGGAAAACTACAAGGACTATCGCGAAGCATTCATCTGGCTCATCAAGGACCTCAGGGAGGAACCCTGGTTCGCCGAGCTCGGGATAGTCTACGAAAAGATCCTTCTCACCCTCCTCCATATCCTCGACATCACCTACAAGGAAATCGACAACCACAAGGACACTTCCGAAAACCGCAAGGTCAACCGCCTGGTGCAGAACATCCTCTTCAAGGAAAATGTCCTCGAGCAGTTCCTCCTCGAAACCAACATCGAGACGACGGAACGCGTCTACGCCCTCCTCATGGATATCAGGGAAGTGGACCCCGCCATCAAGATGAACATCAAGCGCAAGATTTCAGAAAAGTATCCCAACCTCCGCTTCTTCGGCGAAGAGGAGAAGATGACAGTCTCGCGGGGGCTCATCGTCACCGCGGAAAAATACGAAGAGAAGCAGAAGCTGTTGCAGAAGATCATGGAGGACGATGTCCCGCTGAACCAGAAGGAAATCGCTTTCGCCCTCTCCCTCGGGGATCTGCGCGAGAACGCCGAGTACAAGGCCGCCAAGGAAAAGCAGGACGAGCTGAACGCCAGGGTCGGAAAGCTCAAGAACGAGCTGGAGCGCGCCCAGATATTCGACAAGTCGACGGTGACGACGACCAAGATTTCCTTCGGAACCAAGGTGACGCTCGCCAACGAACTCTCCGCGGAAAATGAGCACTACACCATACTCGGCCCCTGGGAGTCCGATCCGGCGAAGGACATCATCTCCTACCTCTCGCCCCTGGGCAAGAAGCTCTTCAACCACAAGACGGGCGAGCGCCTCACCTTCGCGATCCACGACAGGAAATTCCAGTACCTCATCGAGAAGATCGAGGCGGCCAAGATTTAACCGACCATGATTGAGGGCGCGGCCCGAGCCGCGAAGCCGTGCAAGGCCGCCCTTGAGGGGCGGCCTTTTCATTGTCCCAGCCTCCGTATCCCGAAGAGCCGCGAAGCCCAGCTTCCCTCACCCAGACCGGTGATGATGACCCCCGTCCTCGCACCTTCCGACGCCGAGTGGATGAAGTTGCTGTCGCTCAGGGCCAGTCCCACGTGGTAGACGAGGCCGTCCCGCGCGAAAAGGAGGATGTCGCCCGGCTCGATGTTCTTCGCCTCTGTGCCGAAGGTTCCATAGTCCTCGCTGCGACGGGGGAAGGGCCCACCGTCGGGGAAAGCCGATTGGAGCAGGCTGGAAATGAAGCCCGAGCAATCGGCGCCCGAGCGCGAGAATCCGCCGGGGAGATAGGGCGTCCCCAGCCAGGCCAGGGCTTCCGCGATAAGGGTAATCTCTTCGAGGGAGGCGGCCTCCGGCTCGGCCAAGGCCCTTTCTGGCTCATCGAAGCCCGTTCCGCTGCCGTAGAGAAGAACGACAGCCAAGAGGAGGACAACCAGGCCTTTCCTCCAGGGGCAGGCCCATCCCGAGTCCCGCCTCCGGCTACTCCTGGATCCGGTCATCGTTTTCGTGGAAATAGCGTCCAAGAAATTCCGACCTGTACGCTTCGAACCTGTCCTGGAGTATGGCGAGCCTTATCCCGCGCACGAGATCGCTCAGGAAATGCAGGTTGTGCCGCGTCGCGAGTATCGAATAGAGAATCTCCCCGTTTCTGTACAGGTGACGCAGGTAGGCCCTGGAGTGGTTGAGGCAGACCGGGCAGGAGCATTCCGGATCGATGGGCGAAAAATCCCTTTCATACATGGCCTTCTTGATGGTGATCTGGCCCGCGGATGTGAAGAGAAGGCCGTTCCTCGCTGTCCTTGTGGGATAGACGCAATCGAAGAGATCGATGCCGTTGCGCACCGCGTCGAGAATGTAGTCGGGTGTGCCGATGCCCATGAGATAGCGGGGCTTGTCGGATGGAATAAGGCCCGCCGTGTGTTCCAGCATTTCCGAGAATACTTCCTTGGGTTCGCCCACCGACAGTCCGCCTATGGCTATGCCCGGCAGATCCAGCTCCCCTATCCTCTCGGCGCTTTCGCTGCGCAGGTTCCTGTAGAAATTTCCCTGGACGATGCCGAAAAGCTTGCCCTGGTAGCCATCTTCGTCCCTGAACCTCTCCCAGGTGGCTTTGGCGCGCCTGGCCCAGTCGTGCGTGAGGACCATGGCACTCCTGGCCTTCTTCTCGTCCTCGCCCCAGGGAGAGCAGATGTCCAGCTGCATCTGCACATCGGAATTGAAGGCCGCCTGCACTTCCACGACCCTCTCCGGGCTGAGGAAATGGCTCGATCCGTCGATATGGGAGCGGAATTTCACCCCTTCGTCGGTGATCTTCCTCAGGGGCGAGAGCGAGAAGACCTGGAAGCCGCCCGAATCCGTGAGGAAGTTGCCGTTCCATCCGGAAAATCCGTGGAGTCCGCCCGCGGCCTTGATAAGCTCATGGCCGGGCCTGAGGTAGAGGTGATAGGTGTTGGCGAGGATTATCTTGAACCCCATGGCCTGGAGGTCTTCGGGGGGGACGGCCTTCACGGTAGCGTTGGTGCCTACCGGCATGAAGGCGGGCGTCTGGACTATCCCGTGGGGAAGGCGCAGCTCGCCGGTCCTCGCCTTCGAGGAGAGGTCCCTGTGGCTTTCCCTGAATATCGCCTGATCGATCATCTGTCATCCTCTTTAACGCGCATATGGGGATTCCGGAAGGTGGGCGCCTTCATGTCCTCGCCTTGAAATAGCCCAGCATGGAAACGATGAAAAAGACCGTCGTCACGCTCCATATGCCCAGTCCGGGAGAGAGCCAGCCGGTCTTGGCCGACAAGGCGCCCAGCATCTGCGCGACATAATATACAGTGGCCGTGGACAGGCTGAAAAGCAGGCTCATGAGCAGGGAGTTCTTCCTGAAAAGACCGGCGAAAGCCACGGACAATCCGCAGACGATGAAGGGCGTGAAGAGGTAGGAATACCGCTTGTGCAGTTCTGTCCTGGCTTCGGCGGTAGGCAAGCCGGAATCCTCGAGCACTCCGATGTAGGATGAAAGCTCCCCGGTCTTCATTAGCCCCGGCTTTTCCCGCAGTATGCCGAATGATCCGGGGCCTTCGTTCAGTTCGGGGCGGGAAAA
>CAZRYP010000221.1:0-1497 GCA_964604295.1 uncultured Treponemataceae bacterium | reverse complement strand
CGTCCACTCGCCCGAAGCCGTCCTGGAGAAGATCCGAGCCTCGGGAAAGACCCACCTGTCGGAGGCCCAATCGGCCCGCTGGGCGAGGATCCTGGACAGGGGCGCGCCCGAGGGGTCCCTCTCCACGATATCCACGTCCGCGATTCTTTGCGCCGCCGGGTCGTAGGAGCCTACCCTGTACACGAAGTTCCCTCCGTCGGCCATTATGGTGATGTCGGAGATCTGCCTCCCCTGCCCCTTCTGGCCCGTCATCGTCCTGTAGAGGCTGTCCCGCTTCGAGGACGCGGGAATCGTGACCAGATCGTTGGCGAAGAACATCGTCCCGGCCATGAGCACCGAAAAGGCCAGCATCGGAAGGCTCAGGCTCTGAACGCTGATGCCGGAGCCGCATACGACAAGGAGTTCCCCGTCGGCATGCATCTCGGCGAGGCTTAATGTGATGCCGAAGAGATAGGCTATGGGGATCACTTCCGCCGCGTGGGCGGGAATCCCCACCGCCACCCAGAGGAGGATGCTGCCGAAGGGTGCTTCCATGGCGAGGAAACGCCACATGGACGAAAAGAGGTCGGCGAGCATCATGATCCCCACGAGGAAGACTTCGGCCCCCGCGAAACGCAGGAGGGTCTGACGCAGGAGGAGTCGCCTCAGGAGCGAAGGGCCGGGAAAGAGTCCGCCGAAGCCGGAGACTGGGCTGGCCATCATACGCTTCTTCTTCCGCCGCTGCGCCTTATCACCCAGACCACGGCGGTGGCCGCCAGCACGAGGCCGTTGGGCGCCCACATGGCGAGGGCCGGCGAGACTGAGCTCCTCAATCCGGCGGTCTGCCCCACGAAGAGCAGGCCCCAGTAGAGGCTGGACAGGAGGAGGGCCATGCCGAAGCCAGCCGTCCTCCCCGCCCTCTTGGTGCCCAAGCCCAGGGGAAAGGCCAGGAAGGCGAAGAAAAAGCCGGCCGCGGGAATGGCGAATTTCTTGTTGTATTCGAGTTCGTAGATCTGCAGGGACCTGTCCGAGGGAAGGGCCGACTGGGCCTGGGCCAGGGCCGATACGGCCCTCTGCAGGGTCTGCTGCCTTTCCTTCGAGGCCGTCGCGGCCGGCTCAGGCTGCCCTGGTCCGCCGGAGAGGTAGGCTGTCGTCAGCCTGGCCCGGGTCTCCGCTTCCTGCCTCGCGATATCCTTCTTCCTCGCATCGAGTGTGTTTCGTTTCTTGCGGAGATTCTCGAGCAGGTCCCGCGAGCTCATTTCCGAGGGGCTACTCCCGGAGAAGCCCACGATGGGATCCTTCAGCATGAAGCGGTAAAGCAGGGTATCCGCCTTGGAGATGGAGAATTTGCTCTTCTCGTCCAGCTGGACGGAATGTTCGAGGATGTCGCTCATCTCGATGACAGCCTGGCTTCCGTCGGGATCGATGGCTATGCTTGCCCTTCCGGCGGAAATGACTTTGTTGACTTTCTTTTCATCTGTCTCGAAGAGGAGGATATCCCCGATATCGCCGCCCTCG
>CAZRYP010000220.1:3021-4694 GCA_964604295.1 uncultured Treponemataceae bacterium | reverse complement strand
GATCGAATGAGTACGGAGGAGCATTTCCCTCTGATCCGCGATCTGGGCCAGCAGGGTGCCGCCGATCAGCCCGGTGCCTACGAGGAAGAGGTTCACCGTCCTGATCCCGGCGAGGAAAAAGGCGTCATGGATGACATTGAGGGCTTTGGCCCTGTTCTTGGCCCCCGTCACTATGGAAATGTTGAGTTCGGAGGAACCCTGGGCTATGGCCACCACGTTCACGCCGTTCCTGCCCAGCGCGGAGAAGACCCTGCCCGCCAGGCCCGTTTTCTGCTTCATCTGCTCGCCCACGACGGCGATGACGCTGAGATCGCTCTCTACCGAAGGTTCGCCGATGAAGCCGTCGGCGATCTCGGCGGCGAACTCGTGGCATAGGGCGCGCTTGCCCTCGGCGGCATCCTCCGGACGAATGGCGCAGCATATGGAGAGCTCGCTGGAGGCCTGGGTGATGAGTATGACGTTGATCCTGACGCGCGCCAGGGCGCTGAACATCCTCCCCGCTATACCCGTGACGCCGGGCATGCCCAGGCCCCTTATGCTGAGGAGACAGATGGAAGCGATGGACGCGAGACCCCGGACCGGGTACTTGCTTTTGCCGGCCTGTTTCACGATGAGTGTGCCCTTCCCGGAAGGGTTGAAGGCGTTGAGCATCCTTATCGGAATCCCGGCGTTCATGGCGGGAAGAAGGGCGGGAGGATTGAGCACTTTCGCTCCGAAATGTGTCAGTTCGAGAGCTTCCTCATAGGAAATTTCTTCGATCAAAAAAGCGTCCGGAACCATTCCCGCGTCGACCGTGAGCATGCCGTCCACGTCGGACCATATCCTGATCTCATCCGCGCCCAGGCAGGTGGCGATGATGCTTGCGGTAAAATCGGAACCCCCTCGGCCGAGGGTTGTCGTGAGTCCGTCCATGGTCGAACCGACGAATCCCGGGACGACGGGGATTCCGCCGGTCTTTTCGAGCAGCAAGGCCGCGCGCTGGCGGGTTTCGCTCTCGATATAGCGGGCTGACCCGAAATTGGCATCTGTCTTTATCACTTCACGGGCATCGACGAAACGAGCGGCGATTCCCCTCGCCGCCAGGATCCTCGCCACGAGCCGCGCTGAAAGGTCTTCGCCGAAGCTCATGACTTGATCCAGACCCCGCTTCGTCAGATCCCTCAGGAGCTCGACCCCTCGGAGCAGGTCCCCCAGTTCGGCGAGGCATCCGTCGATTTCGCGGACTGCTTCTTTCCTGTCGTTCTCCGCCAGGAAGTGCGCCGCCACGGCTTCATGCCTTTCTCGAAGCTTTTTCAGGATCGGCGAATAGTCCCCGCGCTTTTCCGCCTTTCCCGCCGCGCTGACCAGGTCGTCGGTAACGTCGGGGAAAGCCGATACGACAAGGGTAAGCACGGAGTCGTTCCGAACAATCTCGATCAGGTTTTCGATCGCCTCGACGCTTCCGAGGGAGGCGCCGCCGAATTTAAGCACATTCATCTGATATCTCCCGATGACGACAGATCTGTCTGACAGAAATGCATAAATATTCCCGAATTCCGCAGACTATACCATGTCGTCCCGCATTGGAAAAGGGAGATATCCTTGCGCGGAAGGAGGAATCGCTGATCCGTATGGTGCCCGGTATAGGATAACATGCATAAAAAAAGCGGCCCCGTAGGGCCGCTTTCAGGGAA
>CAZRYP010000220.1:0-3008 GCA_964604295.1 uncultured Treponemataceae bacterium | reverse complement strand
CCACCGCCGAACCTATGACGCCCGAGACGTTGGGTCCCATGGCGTGCATGAGAAGGAAGTTGGTGGGATCGGTTTCCGCTCCGACTACCTGGGATACGCGTGCCGCCATGGGAACCGCGGAGACGCCGGCGGATCCGATGAGGGGGTTCACCTTGCCACCGGTAATCCAATACATGAGTTTGCCGAAGAGAACTCCGCCGGCGGTGCCGCAGGAGAAGGCGAATAGCCCGAGGAAGATGATCTTCAGCGTTTCGGGATTGAGGAAGCGTTCGGCGCTGGCCGTGGAGCCCACCGCGACCCCCAGGAAAATGGTCAGTATGTTGATCATTTCGTGCTGGGCCGTGGATGAGAGTCTCTCCGTGGAGCCGGTTTCCTTGAAGAGGTTTCCGAGCATAAGAGCTCCGACGAGAGGAACCGCGGCGGGCAGGAGGAGTCCGACGAGGAGGGTTACGGCAATCGGAAAGACGATCTTTTCCGTCTTTGTCACATCCCGCAGCTGGGCCATCTTCACGGCTCTTTCCTTGGGTGTCGTGAGAGCCCTCATTATCGGGGGCTGTATCAGCGGCACGAGCGCCATATAGGAGTATGCGGCGATGGCGATGGGACCGAGCAATTCCGGCTTGAGCCTCGATGTCAGGAATATGGCTGTCGGGCCGTCGGCTCCTCCGATTATTCCGATGCTCGCCGCTGCCTTGAGGTCGAAGCCCAGATAGGTGGCCAGGATGAAAGGTATGAAGATTCCGATCTGCGCTGCCGCGCCGAGGAGGAGACTGGCCGGATTCGCTATCAGCGGGCCGAAATCCGTCATCGCTCCGATTCCGAGAAAGATCAGGGGCGGGTAGATGCCCAGCTTGACTCCCTGATACAGGTAATAGATGAGACCGCCGGGCTGGTTTCCCATAGGGCCATCGGTTATGCCGGTGAGGGGAAGGTTGGCGAGCAGCATGCCGAAGGCGATCGGCACGAGGAGGAGAGGCTCATATTTCCTGTATATTCCCAGGTAGAGGAGTACGCAGCTGATCAGCAGCATGAGGAGCTGGCTGAGAGTGATATTGGCGAATCCGGTCGATTGGACGAATTCTATCAGGAATTCACGCATGGGGCAGCCACCCCCTTCATTCGAGATCGACGAGCGGATCGCCGGTGTTCACCGAAGCGCTGACCGGGACCCTCAACGCGGCGACTCTGCCCGCCTGGGGCGCAACGATCTCGTTCTCCATCTTCATTGCCTCGAGGATGAGGAGCACGTCGCCGCGCTTCACTTCCTGGCCTACGGTTACCTTGAAGGACATTACCGTACCGGGCATGGGAGACTTGATGCTCAGGGAACCCAGGGATGCCGCGGGGGCAAGGGGAGCGGGGGCCGCGGCGGGGGCGGCCTGAGCCGGGGCAGGCTGCTGCGCTGCCGGAATGACCGGCTTGGCTCCGGGATTGCCGACCGCGCCCACTTCCTCCACGCTCACATCGTAGCTCTGTCCGTTCACGGTTACTTTATACTGCTTCATATGTGTTCTCCTTGTGTTGCGCTTATTTACGCGCGAAACGCTCTATCCGGCCCCAGACGGGGGTATTGAATCCGCTCTCAGTTTCGGCGGAGGCGCTGACCGATGTGATCTGGAATGCCGAAGGCAGGCTGCCTGTGGCCGCCGCGATCGCTGCGGTTATCGCCGCGATGAGTTCCCTTCCCTCTGGCCGAGCTTGGCTCGGCGCTACGGGGACGGCGTGGACTATCGGACTGTTGATCTCGGGAAGGGGCGCCAGGCCAGGTCTCACTTTTTCAGGGCGCTTGCCGAAGATGATGCGGAAAACCCCCAGCATCGCGATGATGGCGATCAGGGCTACGAAAACGGTACCCATGCCGGCGAGAAGTATCATCCACTGATTGTACATGCTTCCTCCCTATCAGACGGGACTGTTCCCGTGCTTGCGCGCGGGAAGCGTCTGCCGTTTTCCGAGAAGCATGGTGAGCGCAGAGCAGAGCCTGGCCCTTGTCTGTGAAGGATCGATCACGTCGTCGACATAGCCCCTCACCGCGGCCTTGTAGGGATTGGCGAAGTTCTTCTTGTATTCGGCGATCTTCTCGTTCCTGGTCGTGGCCGGGTCGGAGGACTCATCGATCTCCTTCTTGAAGATGATGTTGGCGGCGCCTTCGGGGCCCATCACGGCTATTTCGGCTGTGGGCCAGGCGAGCACCTGGTCGGCTCCGAGATGGCGCGAGCACATGGCGATGTACGCGCCGCCGTAGGCCTTGCGCAGGATGACGGTCAGCTTGGGGACGGTGGCTTCGGAATAGGCGTAGAGCAGCTTGGCTCCATGCCTGATGACGCCGCCGTGTTCCTGGCCCACTCCGGGCAGGTAGCCGGCCGTGTCGGTGAAGGTGACGAGGGGAATGTTGAAGGAATCGCAGATCCGGATGAAGCGGGAAGCCTTGTCCGAAGCGTTGATGTCGAGGACTCCGGCCATGACGGCAGGCTGGTTGGCGATGATGCCCACCGACCTTCCACCCAGGCGGGCGAAACAGGTGACTATGTTCTTCGCGTAGTCGGGCTGGACTTCGAGGTAGTCTCCGGCATCGACGACGCGGGCTATGACAGTGCGCACATCGTAGGGCTTGTTGGGAGCGTCGGGCATGAGGCCCGCAAGTTCCGGATCGGCCCTGAAGGGTTCGTCGCCCGACGGGACGAGCGGAGCGTCCTCGATATTGTTCTGGGGCAGGAAGGAAAGAAGCTTGCGGATTCCCGCTATCGTCGCTTCCTCATCCTTGTACCTGAACTGGGCTACGCCCGATACTTCGGTGTGGACGCGCGCGCCGCCCAGGTCTTCCGCCGACACGTCTTCGCCGGTCACGGCCTTGATGACCTGGGGACCTGTGATGAACATGTTCGAGGAACCTTCGGTCATGAAGACAAAATCCGTGAGCGCGGGAGAATAGACGGCGCCGCCGGCGAAGGGTCCCATGATGACGGAAATCTGGGGAACCACGCCTGATGCGAGAGTATTGCGGTAGA
>CAZRYP010000219.1:0-4710 GCA_964604295.1 uncultured Treponemataceae bacterium | reverse complement strand
GCCCTCGAGGCGGCGGCGACCCATTCCGAAGTCCTCCGCCTGGCCGCCGCGCTCAGGCAGGGAGAGCCCTGCCCGGTCTGCGGTTCACGCGAGCATCCCCTGCCCGCGGCCATGGACCTGTCAGGGGTCGGCCGGCCTTCCCTCGCCGATATCGAGGCTGCGAGGGCCGAGCGGCTCAGGATTTCCGGGGAGGCGGCCGCCCTGGCCGCGGCCACTCGGGGGAGAGGCTGGAGGAGATTGGAAAGGCTCTCGCCTCCCTCGCCGGGGAGATGGAGGAAGGGATCGGGGCGCTCAGCGATACCCTGCCCGCCCCGCTGAGGCTGCCCGGCGCCGACGCCGGCGAGGCCGCCGTCTTCGCCCAGAACCTCGGGAGTCTTTCCCGGGAGACGGCCGCCGCCCTGGCCGAGGCCAGGCTCAAGACTTCAGGCTTCGAATCGAGGCGGCGCGAGGCGGCCGGCCTCGAGGAAGCCATCGCCGGGAAAGGAAGGACCCTGGATGAGCTCCGCGAGAAGGCGGGGGTCCTGAGGGCGGAACTGGCCGCGCGCAAGGCTCTGCTCGCCGAGGCCGAGCGCGATTCTGGCTCCGTCGATCCGAGGCCTTTGCGCGATGCCGCGCTCGAGTCCCTCAAAGCGCTTGAGGCGGAAAGGGCGGGGCTCGAGGCCGAATGTTCAACTTGGGAAGGCTCCATGGCCAGGGCGAAAGCCAGCCTTGCCACCCTCGAGGGGGAAAGGGAAGGCGCCTTCGGTTCCCTCAAGGCCGAGTTCTCGCGCCTCGCCGAGGCCCTGGCCCAGGCGGGCTTCCTTTCTGGGGAGGAGGGAAGGGCCGAGGAGGCTCCTCCGGAGGATTCCCTCATGGGTCCCGATTCGGGCGGCCTGGCCGCGGCCATCGCCCGGGCCGATGCCCTCTCTTTGCCCCCTTCGGTACTGGCTGCCGAGGAGGGAGCTGCCGCTTCCTACAGGGAGGCTCTGGCCGCCGCCCGCGCGAAAGCGGCCTCGCTGGAAGCCGACCTTCCGGCCCCAGGAGGGGAGCCGCCCGACATCGCGGCCCTCGAAGCGGCCCTCGGCGAGGCGCGGGCTGCTCTGGCCGCGGCGCGCTCGCGTTCCGACGCCTGCCGCCTCTCCATCGCCCGCCTCGAGGAAACCCTCGCGCGCCGCCTCTCCCTCGAAGAAAAGCGCGATCTCCTCGGCGAGGGAAGCCGCACCCTCAACCGCCTCTCCGAGCTTCTCCTCGGAAAGATCCCGGGCAGGCAGCTGCCCTTCAAGAACTTCGTGCTGGCCATGTATTTCAGGGAGGTGACGAGGAGGGCATCGGTCCATCTCTCGCGGATGTCGGAGGGCAGGTACTATCTCAAGCCCGACGATGGCCTTGTCCGCGGCGCGGCCCGGAGCCCTCTGGGAAGCCTCGACGGGAGCCCTGGCCTCAACCCCGCGGACAGTCAGGTTCAGGGCCGGGCTCCCGGCCGCGGGAAGATCGGCCTCGGGCTTCGCGTCCTCGATTCCTGGACGGGCCAGGACCGCCCCACCGCCACCCTCTCCGGAGGCGAGAAATTCCTCACCTCCATAAGCCTCGCCCTCGGCCTCGCCGACTCCATCCGCGACAGGAACGGGGGAGTCGCCCTCGACGCCGTCTTCATCGACGAAGGCTTCGGCTCCCTGGACGACGAAGCCCTGGACCGGGCCATCACCGTGCTGGACAGGATCCGCGGCTCGAGGGTGATCGGCATCGTCTCCCACGTGGCCGGCCTCAAGGCCCGCATTCCCGCCCGGATCGAAGTGGAGAAGACAGCCTCGGGCTCGCGGCTCTCTCAGTCTGCCGCGTTCTCCGACCAAGCCTTGTAGAGCAGGGTCTTCAGCTCTCCGTCCGTGAAGGCCCTGGGGCTCTGCGGCCTCCGCTTGTAAGCTTTCGCGTCCTCGAAAATGGCCTCGAGAAGATTCTCCGCCACGCCCGCCGCCCTCAGGTTGGGAGGGATGCCCAGTTCCGCGCCCAGCTCGGCCATGGCGGCCACGGCGTCTATCGCCGTGGCCGAGGTCCTTCCCGTGAGCGCCTTTCCGAGCGCCGCCAGCCGCGGGCTCGCGTCGGGTATGCATGCCTGCATGACATAGGGGAGAAGGATCGCGTTGGCCAGGCCGTGGGCGAGGCCGGCCAGGGCTCCCGCCGCGTGGGCGAAGCCGTGGACCATGCCCAGGCCCGCCTGGGAAAGGGCGATGCCCGCCATGGTCGATGCCTGGGCCATGCCCGATCTCGCCTCCACATCCCCGCCCTGCCTCCAGGCTCGCGGGAGGTTCTCCCCGATGAGCCTCGCCGATTCCAGGCAGAAGAGATCGGCCGCGGGATTGTGGTTCCTGCTGACATAGGCCTCCACCGCGTGGGTGAGGGCGTCCATGCCCGTCGAGGCGGTGAGTTCGGGCGGCATGGAGAGCTGGAGGAGGGGATCGACGAGGGCCAGGCGCGGAAAGAGGCTCTGCCCCGCGGTTCCCCTCTTCACCTTCCGGCCTTCGTCCATAAAGGTGAATACCGCGGCGCTCGTCACCTCCGACCCCGTCCCCGCCGTGGTCGGCATGGCCAAAAGCGGCGGCACGGGCGCGGTGAAGGCGAGCCCCGTCCCGATGAAGTCGCGTATGGGCCTTCCCTCGCCGACGGAAGCCCCTATGCCCTTGGCGCAGTCGAGGGGGCTGCCGCCCCCGAGGCCTATGATGGCGTCGCAGCCTTCCGAGGCGTAGAGCGCCGCGCCCTCGTCCACCATGTCCGTGCTGGGGTCCGACCCCGCCCCCGCGTAGTGCGCCCAGGATAGTCCTTCGGCTTCGAGCCCATGCTCGAGCCGCCCGAGGGCTTCGGAGGAAGCCGTCCTCCCTGGTCCCGTCACGATGAGAACCCTGCGTGCCCCCATGGCCGCGATCTCCCGGGCGGCCGAATCGGCGGCCCCATTCCCGAAGACGAGTTTCGTGGGCGAATTGAAGGTGAACATCGGCGACTCCTTGCGGTAAAATAGCATCCGCTCAGTCCTGGTGCCGCGAAGAGGTCCCTCCGCGGAAACGTACTGTGCAGAAACTTGTTGCATTCCTGGTTTCATGAGTATATAGTTTATCAAGTATCATTTTTAGGAGGCACTGATGAAAAAGAGTCTATTAATAGTCCTCGCACTCCTGGCCGTCGTATCGCTCGGAGCGCAGGATCTCATCATCGCGAACGGCGCCGAACCGGCGACCCTGGACCCGAGCCTGATGACAGACACCACGTCCGGCAACATCAGCTTCGCGCTGAACGAAGGCCTCACGGTCTACGATCCCCGCACGAGCACGCCCATCCCGGCCATGGCCGAGAGTTGGACCACGAGCGCCGATGGAAAAGGGGTAACCTTCAAGATCCGTCAGAACGCGCTCTGGTCCGACGGAACCCCTGTCACCGCCAACGATTTCATCTATGGATGGCTTCGAACACTTGATCCCGCCACGGCATCGGATTACGCGTTCATGCTCGGCAACGTGGTGGTAGGCGCGAATGACTACAATGCAGGCAAGGGCAAGGCCGAGAACGTCGGACTCAAGGCTCTCGACGCCAAAACCCTCCAGGTCACCCTCGTTGGACCTACAGCCTACTTCGTAGGCATGACGTCGCACCATGCCTTTGATCCATTACCCAAGTGGGTCATCGAGAAGCACGGCACCAACTGGACCAAGCCGGGCAACTACGTCGGAACCGGAGCCTACATCCTCAAGGAGTGGAAGCCCCAGGACTACGTCCTCGTCGAGAAGAACCCGAAATACTGGGATGCCAAGAACGTGAAGCTCAAGAGCATCAAGTATCTCGCCTCCGACAATTCCACGACCAACTACAAGATGTACAAGGCCGGCGCCGTCGACTGGCAGTCGGGTATCACCCTCGACCTCATCGACGAGATCAAGCTCCGCAAGGACTATCAGCTCTCCGCCCGCTACGGCACTTATTACCTGTCATTCAACGTGACGAAGGCTCCCTTCACCGATGTCAACGTCCGCAAGGCTTTCGCCGCGGCCATCGACAAGGTCACCCTCATCGACAAGGTCGTCAAGGGCGGACAGATCCCCACCGACGGATTCACCCCCGCGATGGCCGGCTATACCCCCCAGAAGGGCGTCGGCTATGATCCCGCAGCGGCCAAGAAATTCCTCGCCGCGGCCGGCTATCCCGACGGCAAGGGTTTCCCCGCTCTCACCTATATCTACAACACGAACGAAGGCCACAAGAAGATCGCCGAGTACGTGCAGCAGCAGCTGAAGCAGAACCTCAACATCGAAGTCAAGGTCGAGAACATGGAGTGGAATTCCTTCCTCTCCCTCCGCTCCAAGCATGACTATGTCTTCGCGCGCCACGGCTGGATCGGCGACTATCTCGACCCGAACACTATGCTCGATCTCTTCGTCACCGGCAGCGGCAACAACGACGGCGCCTATTCCAGCGCGGCCTTCGACAAGGCCATTTCGGCCGCTGTCTTCGCCACGGGCGATGCGCGCATGAAGCTGCTCCAGGAAGCGGAGAAGATCCTCCTTACCCAGGATCAGGCTTTCATCCCCATCTACCACTACACCAACCAGGACATGATCGACACCACGAAGTGGGGCGGCTGGTATCCGAACCCCCTTGGGTACCACCCTCCGAAGTTCATCTACAAGAAATAGAATTACGGCCTAGCCGTAATTTCCAAGGAGGGATATAATTCCCTCTTGGACGGGG
>CAZRYP010000218.1:0-4731 GCA_964604295.1 uncultured Treponemataceae bacterium | reverse complement strand
CCTGTGATGAACATGTTTGAGGAACCTTCGGTCATGAAGACGAAATCCGTGAGCGCCGGAGAATAGACGGCGCCGCCCGCGCAGGGTCCCATGATGACGGAAATCTGGGGAACCACGCCGGAGGCGAGAGTATTGCGGTAGAAGATGTCGCCGTAGCCCGAGAGGGCGTCGACGCCTTCCTGGATTCTTGCCCCGCCCGAGTCGTTGATGCCGATGCAGGGACAGCCGACTTTCACGGCCATGTCCATGGCTTTGCAGATCTTGGCCGCGTGCATCTCTCCGAGGGATCCGCCGATGACGGTAAAATCCTGCGCGAACACATAGACCGTCCTGCCGTTGATGTTGCCGTAGCCGATCACGACGCCCTCGCCCGGTGCCTCGAGTCCCGCCATTCCCAGATCCGTGCAGCGGTGTTCCACGAAGGCGTCCACCTCGACGAAGGTACCCTGGTCAAGAAGGGCTTCGATCCTCTCCCTGGCCGTCTTCTTGCCTTTCGCGTGCTGGGCGGCAATCCGCTTGGGGCCACCGCCCGCAAGCACTTTGGCACGCCGCGCTTCAAGCTCCTTAAGCTTTTCATCCATATGCGCCGACCATCCTTGAATCCGCTCGCCGGGACAGGAACTCATCTGAAAAAAAAGCTGGCCCCTGGAGCAAATTGATTGAAATAATGCTGGAAGGCAGTATAAACCTGGGGTAAAAAAATATCCATACCCCCGCGACAATATTAATATATTCTAATGTTTATATAGTATAGAATTATTATATATCACCTTTAGGATATATTGATATTATTATAAAGCAATAAAACCGCCTATTTCCGCTCACAGAGCTCGATCAGGACTCCGCCCGTGGACTTGGGGTGGAGAAAGGCTATTCTCGCGCCGCCGGCCCCATAGCGCGGGGTTTCGTCTATCAGCCTCACTCCCTTTGCCTTGAGTTCGGCGAGGGCCGCGTCGACATTCTCCACCCTGAAGGCGATGTGCTGGATGCCCTGCCCCTTTGCCGCGATGAACTTGCCGATCGGACCCTCAGGATCGGTAGACTCCAGGAGTTCGATCTCCGAGTCCCCGACAGGGAGGAAGGCGGTTCGGACTTTCTGCTCCTTCACTTCCTCCGTGCCAAGCAGGGGCAGCCCGAGCATCCCTTCCCAAATGGGAAGCGAGGCATCGATCTTTTCGACTGCGATTCCGATATGATCCAATTTATCCAGTTTCATCGCTTTTCTCCTTTGAGAAGCGCGGAAAAGAGCTCCCGCGCGGCGGTATAGATATCGAGTTCACGAGCCAGGACACGTTCGGTCAGGACATCCAGGTGGCCGTCGCCGTCCCGATCCGCAAAATAGTCCATCACTTGCCATGCCACGAGGTCCTTGAGCTGCGATTTGATCGAGGTCCGACGTCTGGACTCGAGGGCGCCGGAGGTTTTCGCCGATTCGAACCCGGCCAATATTACCTTGCATAGTTCGGGTACGCCCTCGCCCGTCTCCGCCACCGTCTTGAGGACGGGGGCGAGCTGGAAGCCGTCGCCCGGGGGCGCGGTTTCCGGGATTGGCCCGGTCTGCCCGTGATGGAGCAGCTCGGCGTTCCTGGCGGCGAGAGTGTCGGGACCGGCGTCCACACTCCTCCCCCGCTGGAGCATGGCCTGGGTCTCGAGCATGGCCCTGATTTCCCTCACCACCCTGTCGGCCCCGTCCCTGTCGGATTTGTTGACGACGAAAATGTCCCCTATCTCCATGATTCCGGCCTTGATCACCTGGATGTCGTCCCCCAGGCCGGGGACGGAGACCAGGACGACGGTATCGGCCACCTTCACGATGTCGACTTCCGACTGGCCGACGCCCACGGTTTCGATGATCACGATGTCGTAGCCGGCGGCCTCGAGGGCCCGCACGGCGAATGCCGTCGCCTTGGAGAGCCCCCCCAGCCTGCCGCGCGAGGCGAGGCTGCGAATGAAGACTCCCGGATCGGTGGCGTGACCCTGCATGCGCAGGCGGTCGCCGAGGATGGCACCGCCCGAGAAGGGGCTGGAAGGGTCCACGGCGATGACGCCCACGCGGAGGCCGCGCGAGCGAAAGTCGCCTATGAGCTTGTCGGTGAGGGTGCTCTTGCCCGAGCCCGGGGGGCCGGTGATGCCGATGACATGGGCCATGCCCGACCGCCCCTTGAGGGCGGCAAGGGTGCCGAAGGCCTTCCTGTCCCCGTCCTCGAGCAGGCTGATGAGCCTCGCCACTGCCCTTGTATCGCCGTCGAGGCAGCGGCTCGCGAGAGTGTCGATCATGGGGAGGCGCTACTCCCTCTTGAGATGGGTCTTGATGAAATCCACCGTCGTCGTGGTAGGCGTGCCCGGTCCGAAGATTTCCGCTATCCCCTTGGATTTGAGGTAGGGGATATCTTCCTCGGGAATGACGCCGCCACCGAAGACGAGGATGTCGCCGGCGCCCTTCTCCCTCAGGAGCTCGACCACGCGCGGGAAGAGGTGGTTATGCGCCCCGGAAAGAATCGAGAGGGCGACGACATCGGCATCCTCCTGGATGGCCGCCTGGACGATCTGTTCGGGGGTCTGGCGAAGACCCGTATAGATGACTTCCATACCCGCGTCGCGGAGGGCGCGGGCTATGACCTTCGCGCCCCTGTCGTGGCCGTCGAGGCCGGGTTTGGCGACGATTACTCTTATTTTTCGTTCCATGCTTGGCTCCCTCGTTTAGAACATGACGCTGGGGCGATACTCGCCGAAGACGCCTCGCAGGACATCGCATATCTCGCCCAGGGTCGCGTAGGTTTTCACCGCGGCCAGGATGGGCGGCATGAGATTGTCCGTGCCCATGGCGGCGGCCTTGAGCGCCTCGAGCGCCGCCTTCGTGGCCGCGCCGTCGCGCTTCGCCCTGAGGGCGCCTATCTTTTCCACCTGCTTTTCGCCGACCGCCGGGTCCACTCTCAGAAGTCCCTTGGGAGGATCTTCCTTCACCTGGAATTTGTTGAGTCCCACGACTATGCGCTCGTTCTTCTCCACATCCATCTGCCAGGCATAGGCCGAGTCCTGGATTTCCTGCTGTATGTATCCCTGTTCGATGGCCTTGACCGCCCCGCCCAGGTCGTCGATGCGCTTGATGTAGGCGAGCACGCCCTCCTCGATCGAGTTGGTGAGGCTTTCCACATAGTAGGAGCCGGCCAGGGGATCGGGGGTCTCCGCCACGCCTGATTCGTTGGCGAGTATCTGCTGGGTCCTCAGGGCGATGCGCACCGAGGCCTCCGTCGGCAGGGCGAGGGCTTCGTCCTTGGAGTTGGTATGGAGTGACTGGGTGCCGCCCAGGACGGCCGCGAGAGCCTGGATCGTGACGCGGACCACGTTGTTCTCCGGCTGCTGCGCGGTGAGCGTCGAACCGCCCGTCTGCGTATGGAAGCGGAGCATCCAGCTCTTGGGATTCTTGGCTCCAAAGCGGTCCTTCATGATATGGGCCCAAACCCTGCGCGCTGCCCTGAACTTGGCCACTTCCTCGAAGAGGTCGTTGTGGGCGTTGAAAAAGAAGGAGAGGCGCGGCGCGAATTCATCCACGTCGAGGCCGGCCTTGATGGCCGCGTCGACATAGGCGATGCCATCGGCCAGGGTGAAGGCCACTTCCTGGATCGCCGTGGAGCCGGCCTCCCTGATATGGTAACCGGAAATGGAAATCGTGTTCCAGTTCTGCACTTCCTTGGCGCAGAAGGCGAAGATGTCGGTGATGAGCCTCATGGAGGGGGTCGGCGGATAGATGTAGGTGCCCCGCGCGACGTACTCCTTGAGTATGTCGTTCTGGATCGTGCCGTTGAGCTTGTCGGCCGACACGCCCTGCTTCTCGGCCACGGCGATGTACATGGCGAGGAGGACGGAAGCCGGCGCGTTGATCGTCATGCTCGTCGAAACCTTGTCGAGTGGGATGCCGTCGAAGAGGATTTCCATGTCGGCCAGGGAATCGATCGCGACGCCCACTTTTCCGACTTCGCCCGCCGCGAGGGGATGATCCGAATCGTAGCCTATCTGGGTGGGAAGGTCGAAGGCGACCGACAGGCCGGTCTGGCCCTGGGCGAGGAGGAATTTGTATCGGGCGTTGGATTCCTCGGCCGAAGCGAAGCCCGCGTATTGCCTCATGGTCCAGAAACGCCCGCGGAACATGGTGGACTGGACGCCCCTTGTATAGGGGAATTCGCCGGGAAGACCCACCTTTTCCAGGTGGTCCTGACCTTCGATGTCCAGCGGCGTATAGAGCCTGTTGACCGTGACGTTGGAAC
Organism: uncultured Treponemataceae bacterium; assembly: GCA_964604295.1. Classification (GTDB taxonomy): domain Bacteria; phylum Spirochaetota; class Spirochaetia; order Treponematales; family Rectinemataceae; genus CAZRYP01. The sequence goes on along the minus strand of CAZRYP010000218.1, from coordinate 466 downwards.
CCGTCACGAATCTCGCCTTTCTCTCGGGGAATTTGGCGTTGGATTTCTCCACCTTCGCGTCCCAGTCCTGGACGGCCTTCCCGAGCTTGTCGCTTTCATTCATCGTGATTTCTCCTTACCTGACCGTCGAGCCGGGAGCGCCCGACTGCGCCGCGAGATGCAAGCCCACATCGAGAGCCTTGAGGTTCAGCTCGTCCGTGCCTTTGGGCACCCTGGCCTGGACGGCCTTGCGAAGCGAATCCCGCGGCGCTATGCCCGAGAGTCCTGCGAGCACGCCCAGCGCGACGATGTTCGCCACGACTTTCTTGCCCACCGTTTCCGAGGCGGAAGCCAGGATGGGCAGGGCTACCGTCCTGGCCTTGATGGACGGATCGAGGCTCACCGTGGTGTCGGTGATGATGAGACCCTTGGGCATCTTGGGGCCATAGGTCCTGTAGGCATCGTTGGTGAGGGCAAGGAGATAATC
>CAZRYP010000217.1:0-4799 GCA_964604295.1 uncultured Treponemataceae bacterium | reverse complement strand
GATATAGTAGTATTCTGCAATGCATTAGTCAATAGCCGGAGGGATCGCCCCCTCGGGGTCCGGTGCGGTGAAGCCCGGACCCGTGCGGTCCGGAACGGCCCGCCGGGGAGGAGGGGGCTTCAATCCGCGGCGATGACGAGAACCGCCACATCGGCGACGCCGCCTCGCTTGAGCGACATGGCGCAGGCCTCGACCGTCGCACCGGTCGTGAGCACATCGTCGATGAGGATTACCGTGGCGGGCAGCCTCGAAGTCCAGGAAGGCTTCACGGTATAGGCTTTTTCCGCGTTGGCCTTCCTCCCCTCCCTGTCGAGGCGCTTTTGCTGGAGGCTCGCGCCCCTTTCCATGCACCGCAGGACCCTGTACCCGAGCCTTTCCAGTTCCTTCGCGACGGCTTCGACCTGGTCCCACTCCTTCCGCCTCACTTTCTCTGGCCTGGGAGGAACGGGGACTATCGCGCGTCCGGGCCAGCGTTCGTCTATGACCCCAGCCATGAGCGCAGCCCAGTACGGTGCCAAGGAGAAGCGTTTGTCGGCCTTGTAGCGCCGGAGGAGATCTGCGGGCATTTTCCTGTACTTGAACAGGGGATAGGCTTCGGAAAAGCTGTGGCTTGTCTCCCTGCAGGCATAGCAGGTGCCCTCTTCGGAATAGAGCTCGCGTCCGCATATTCCGCAGCGCCGGCCAATAGTCCCGGACATGGCCGAACCGCAACGGCCGCAGAGGGGGACGGAGGGGAGGCGCACCCCCTCCTCCACCCTTTCCCCGCAGAGAATGCAGTAGTGGGGTATCAGCCAAGACAGGAGAGACTTCATCGAGCGAAGGAGGTGGGTTGTCGCCGTCATCACATCAAGGACGCGTCGGCCGGCCGGAGGCGATTCAGCTAGAGGGTATTTCTGAGTTCGGCAAGCAGCTTGAGGGCTTCGAGAGGCGTCATCCTGTCCGGATCCAGGGCCCTGATCCTCGCGATCGCCATGTCTTCGCGCGAGAACAGCTCCTCGCCCGCGTTGTCGGTCTTCGCAGGCGCGGGCGGCGCCGGCGCCAAGGCCGGGACGATGCGGGCGGAAGGGGCAAGGCTTTGCTCGAAGCTCGAGAAACGGTCCCTCAGGGTTCTGGCCTTGAGGAGGACGGCCTCGGGAATGCCCGCCAGCTTGGCGACATGGAGACCGTAGGAACCGGCCGCCGGTCCTTCCTTGAGCTTCTTGAGGAAGACGATCTCCCCCTCGTTCTCAAGGACGGCCATGCTGAGATTGATCATCCTGGCATGTTCCATCGAGGTGAGTTCGTGGTAGTGGGTGGCGAAGAGGGTCCTGCATCCGATGGTCTCGAGGAGCTGCTCGCTCACCGCCCAGGCGATGGATACGCTGTCGAGGGTGCCCGTCCCCCTTCCCACCTCGTCCATGATCACGAGGCTTTCGGATATGGCCGTATTGAGGATATAGGCGGTTTCGTGCATTTCCACGAGGAAGGTGCTTTCGCCCCTGGCCAGGTTGTCCTGTGCCCCGACGCGGCAGAAAATCCTGTCGACGAGGCCTATCCTGGCCTGGTCGGCGGGCACGAAGGAGCCGATGTGGGCCATGAGGGCGATAAGGGCCGTCTGCCTCAGCATCGTCGATTTTCCCGCCATGTTCGGCCCTGTGACCAGGGCGAAGCAGGTTCCGGCCGTATCCAGTTCCAGATCGTTGGGCACGAAGGAACCCGGGGGAAGACAGGCTTCCACGACGGGATGGCGGCCCTGCCTGATCGATATCACGGATTCGCCGACGAGTTCGGGTCTGCAGTACCCTCCCTCTGTGGCCGCCTGGGCGTAGGACGCGAGGCAATCCGTCCGGGCCATGATCCGGGCCAGCCTTTCCATGGATTCTATATGGATCTTAAGGCTCTCCCTGACTTCGAGGAAGAGCCTCTTTTCCAGTTCGACGATTCTTTCCGTGGCCCCGTTTATCTCGCTCTCGATCTCGGCCAGGCGGTCTGTGGTATAGCGTTCGCCGGTCACGAGGGACTGCCGGCGGATGAAATGCGCAGGCACGGCGTCGAGCTTGCCCTTCGACACCTCCAGGTAGTAGCCGATGATCTTGTTGTAGCGGATTCGGAGGGTCTGGATGCCCGAGTTCCTTCTCTCGTCAGCGAGATACTCCTCGAGGATATGGGTGGAGTCCTTCTTGATCGACCGCAGGCGATCCAGTTCCTCGCTATAGCCTTCCCTCATGAGGTTCCCTTCGGTCAGGAGCATGGAGGGTTCATCGGCGATCGAGTGTCCTATGGCCTCGGCCCCTGAGGCGCAGGCCTTCGCCGCTTCCTCATCCATGCCTTCCGTCAGGAGGGGCGGGCATTCCCCGCCCGGGAACATAGCCTCGATGGAGAGCGAAGCCCGCAGCGAATCCCTCAAGGCCAGGAGATCCTTGGCATGAGCCTTGTCCATGGCCAGGCGCGCGACGAGCCTTTCGGAGTCGAGGACAGAGCCGAGGCGCTTCCTCACATCGTTGAGGAGAAGCTGGTCCCGGTAGAGGTATTCCACCGAGTCGAGACGCGCTTCTATCGCCTCCCTGCGCCTCAGCGGCTGGAGTATCCACTGCCGCAGGAGCCTGGCGCCCCCCGCCGTCCTCGTCTTGTCGAGGACGGCCAGCAGGCTGTCCCTTTTGCCCGAATCCGTGAGGTTCCTCACGAGTTCCAGGTTTTTTCTCGTAGCCTCGTCGAGGGAGAGATAGTCCTCCTTGTCGTAGGGAAGGAGCGTTCGTATGTGGGGGCTGCGCGCCCGGGAATTCTCGTCGAGGTATTCGAGGAGGATGCCGGCGGCCGCGAGTTCCGGCGCCTCGTCCTGGAAGCCGAACCCTTTCAGGGACGCAAGCCCGAAGCGGGCCTTGAGCTCGCCGAGGGCCTTCGTCCTGTCGAAGCTCCAGTCGGGCCTTCTCTCGACGAGGGTATCCTCCATCTCCCTGATTATGGATCCGACTCCGGGCCTCTCATACAGGGACTGCTGGATGATCAGCTCGCGGGGAGCGATCCTGGAGAGTTCGGATTTGAGGAATTCCATTCCCGACAGGTCGTCATCGACGCCGGAGTATGCCCTGAATTCGCCGGTGGACACGTCCAGGCAGGCTATGCAGATCCTGCCTTCGAGGCTGCAGGCGCTCGCCAGGTAGTTGTTGGCTCCATGGTCTATGAAATCTTCCTCGATGGTCGTTCCGGGGGTGACGACTTCGATCACGTCGCGATCCACGATGCCCTTGGAGCTCGGAGAGCTCAGCTGTTCGCAGATCGCGACCTTCCTCCCCGCCTTCAGAAGCCTGGCGATGTAGGGTTTGGCCGCATGGTAGGGAATGCCGCACATGGGCTGACCCTGCCTTTTCGTCAGGGTCAGGTCCAGGAGGGAGCTGGCTTCGATGGCGTCATCGAAGAACATCTCGTAGAAATCCCCGAGACGAAAAAAGAGGATGACATCGCGATATCTGGCCTTTATCCTGCGATACTGGTCCAGCATCGTAACGCGCTCGGGCATGTCTTGTGGGGTTCCCTGCTCAGCGGCCGGCGGAAAGGGCCTGGATCACCTTGTCGGTGATATCGATCGAGGCGCTGTTCCACAGGACGATGCTCGCGTTCTGGTCCTGCGGTTTCAGGTTCAGGACCAGGGAATAGCCTTCCGTCTCGGCTACCTGGGCTATGGTCGAGCTGAGTTTCTGGATGAAGGACGCGTTCGAGCTCAAAGCCTTCGCGAGCAGATCGAGCTCATTCTGTCTCGAGGAAATGAATTCCTTGAGATCCGCCGTTTTTCTCGCCAGCTCGGAACTGAGAAACTCCAGCTGCACGCGGTCGTCCAGGACTTCGGCCTCAGCCTTCTTGGCCTGGAGCTTCCTGATTTCGGCGGCTTTGCCGTCCACTTCGGCCTGCACCTGGGCCTTCCTGGTCTCGAAGTTCTTCAGCGCGGCGGTATCGGAGGGAAAGGCGGCCAGCACGCGGTTCATGTCGATGACGGCCGCGCGGGTTATCTGCTGCGCCGCGAGAGGCTGGAGGGAGAGGAGGAGAAAGGCGGCGAGGACGAGCATGGCCGTTCCAGCGGACCTGTTCGTCCTGGGCGATGCGATGCGAATTCCCTCGCCAGCCGGAATCCTTGCTTCTGCCATGTTTCCTCCTCCTTTCATCCGGTATGGATGCGTTCCCCGCTGGAGCTGCCCGGGCGGCTAGTACAGGGGCTGGGTTATGCTCAATACGAAATCGAAATCCGTGCCCGTCGTCTTCCAGTCGATGGTCGACCCATCGAAGGTGAAGCGCTTCGAGAAATAGAATCTGAACGGAAATTGCGGTATCGTGAACCTAAAACCTAGTCCCGCGCTGAACGCGAAATTCCTCCAGGAAAGATCGGCAAAGCTCGGCTGGGCGGGATCGGCGGCGGGAGTGGACAGGGACATGTCCACCAGGCCCGAACCCGTGAGCATGGCGCCCGTATCGAGGAAAAGATCCATCCAGAGCATCTGGTCGATCACCGGCATTCTCAGTTCGATGGAGTTCTCCCAGAGCATGGTGCCTTTGGAGCCATAGAGATCATCCCAGCCTCTCACATTGAATGTCCCGTCGAGGCTCACCCAGTCCTTCGTGACCTTGAAGTCGGCCCAGGGTTCAGCGAAAAGGGCCTGGAAGCCGGAATGCCCCATCAGCACCCATTTGAATTTCCATGTTTCTCCCAGGGGAATCGTGAACAGGGTAGCGAAGGCGTCCAGGCGAGTCTCGGACTTGATGTAGTGTTGGCGTTCGAAGGGCAGGAAGCCCGTGACGGTGAAACGCTGGCTGGCATAGTAGCCCTTGGC
>CAZRYP010000216.1:0-4804 GCA_964604295.1 uncultured Treponemataceae bacterium | reverse complement strand
GATGAACGCCTTCAAGCTGGGAGAGGAGAGCGAGAACTCCGTCATCAACATCATGGTGCCGGAGATCGAGACCGTCGTCGCCAAGATAGCGCGCATCCCCGAAAGGTCGGTCTCCTCTTCGGAAAAGGAGAGGCTCGGCAATCTCGAGGCGGCGCTGAAGCGCGACGTCTTCGGCCAGAACGGGGCGATAGACGCCGTCGTGAAGGCAGTCAAGCGCAGCCGCGCCGGCTTCAGGGCTCCCGACAAGCCTGTGGCCAACTTCCTCTTCGTCGGTCCCACCGGGGTCGGCAAGACGGAACTCGCCCGCCAGCTGGCCAAGCAGCTGGGAGTCGTCCTCCACCGTTTCGACATGAGCGAATACCAGGAAAAGCACACCGTTTCCAGGCTCATAGGCTCTCCCCCCGGCTATGTCGGCTACGAGGAGGGAGGCCTCCTCACCGACGCCATAAGGAAGAGCCCCCACGCCGTCGTCCTCCTCGACGAGATAGAGAAGGCCCATTCCGATATCTACAACATTCTCCTCCAGATCATGGATTACGCCACCCTCACCGACAACCAGGGAAGGAAGGCGGATTTCAGGAACGTCATCCTCATCATGACGAGCAACGCGGGGGCGAGGGACGTGGGCAAGAACCTCATCGGCTTCGGCGAGCGTTCCGTCACCAATGCCGCCCTCGACGACGCGGTGGAGCGAGCCTTCACTCCGGAGTTTAGGAACAGGCTGGACGCCGTGGTCCATTTCGACAACCTGCCCATGGATATCATCGAGCGCATCGTGGTCAAGGCGCTGGATGATTTCAGGGAACAGCTCATCGAGAAGAAAGTGAGGCTCGTGGCGGGAGAGACCGTGATCAAGTTCCTCGCCGAGAAGGGCTATTCCAAGGAATTCGGGGCGCGCAACATCGGCCGCCTCGTCGAGGACAAGATCAAATCGTTCTTCGTCGACGAAGTGCTGTTCGGAAGGCTCGAGCACGGCGGCACGGCCACGGCGGATGTCGTGGGGGACGAGATAAGCTTCGCGGTGGAGCCGCCCCTCCCTCCCGCCGCCCAGACCCTGGGCTCGGAGCAGCCCGCCGAGGTGCATTCCTGAGATCGGAGGGCAGATGATCCGTTTCCTTCGATCCGCCCCGCTTCTGGACGAAGCATGCAGCTATGCCTTCCCCTCCGTCGAAGCGGCTTCGCCGGAAGGCATAGTCTGCGCCGGCGGCAACCTTTCCCCCGGCCTCCTCCTTTCCGCGTACAGACAGGGCATCTTTCCCTGGTACGGTGAGGGGGAGCCCATCCTCTGGTGGAGTCCCGACCCGCGCTTCGTCATCCTCCCCGAAACACTCCACGTGCCGGCCAGTTCGGCCAGGCTGCTCAAGCGCCGCGAATTCACCCTCAGTCTCGACAGGGATTTCGGCGGGGTCATCTCCGCCTGCGCCCGGGCGAACAGGCCAGGGCAGGATGGCACCTGGATACTTCCCGATATGATCGCGGCTTACAAAAGACTTCATGAGCTGGGCTATGCCCACTCCGTCGAGGTATGGCGAGAAGGGGAGTTGGCCGGAGGACTCTACGGCATGAGCCTGGGCGGGGCTTTCTTCGGGGAATCGATGTTCAGCGTCTCGAGCGGAGCTTCCCGCGTCGGCTTCCTGAACCTCGCCGCCATGCTCTTCCGGCAGGGCTTTTCCCTGATCGACAGCCAGGTGCGTACGGATTACGTGGCCGGCATGGGCGGAGTCGATCTGCCCAGGAAGTTATATCTCGATCGTCTCGCCGTCGCGCTCAAGCAGCCGGACAGGAGGGGGTCGTGGAGGATCCTCTTCCCCTCCTTCCCCGCCCCGGAGCCGAACTCATGAATTTTACTCCATGGACCGCCGTGCGCCCCGCTCCGGAGAACCGTAGAATATTTCCCGGTTTTCCCTTACATTGGATCCAAGGACAGGACATCCAAGAACAATGAAAATATTATTCGTGCAACTTCCGGTCCAGGATCCGGACTGGGACGACATGAGGGCCAACGTTCCCCTGGCGGCGGGCTACCTCTCCGCATACGCGGAGTCCCAGGGACTGCTGCAGAGATCGGAGTGGAGCATCCTCGACCGGGACCTCACGAACTGCGGCTCGGATTCCTCGATCATAGAATTCCTCGTCGGCGCCGAACCGGATCTGATAGCCTTCAGCCTCTACGCGTGGAACCTGGAGCGCAGCCTCTACATCGCGGGCAAGACGAAGGAAAGGCTCCCCAGGACGCGTCTCATAGCCGGAGGCCCGGAAGTCGTCGAAGGCATGCCGATCATGACGAGGTCGCCCTTCAGCGCGCTGGTGTCCGGGGAAGGGGAAATACCTTTCGCCGAAATCCTCAGGGACATCAAGCAGCACAAACCCCTGTCCAGGCTCTACAAGGCCGAGGGGCTCCTCGATCTCTCCACCCTCCCCAACCCCTACCTGGCCGGCACACTGCGCATCGTCAGGGACGCCCCCGTCCATCTCGAAACCATGAGGGGCTGCCCCTACCACTGCGCCTATTGCTTCTACGGCAAGAATTACCCCACGCTGCGGCGTTATCCCGACGAACAGGCCCTCTCCGTAATCAAAAAGGCCTCGCTGGCCGGCTGCTCGGAACTCTACATCATGGATCCCTCCTTCCAGTTCGGCCCCGACCTGGAGCAGAGGCTGGCGGCCATCTCCGAAGCGAACACCGCTGCCATACCCATCCATACGGAGATGAGGCTGGATACAGTGGACGACAAGCTGGGATCGCTGATGAAATCGGCGGGCATAGCCTCCATTGAGGCCGGACTCCAGAGCATCAATCCCAAGGCTCTCGAGGCGGTCAACCGGACCATGGACAAGGACGGCTTCGTCAGGGGAGCCGAGATTCTCCAGAAACAGCATATCGTCATAAAGACGGGCCTCATCCTCGGCCTGCCCTTCGACGGCTACGAGCAGGTCATAGAGACATTCGACTTTCTCGGTATGCATGGCCTCGGCCAGGAGGCCGAACTCTATCCCCTTTCCTTCCTGCCCGGCACCGACGCCAGGGAGAGGGCCGACGAATGGCGGATGTCGCGGATGGAACTCCCTCCGTACTGGGTGACGAGCAACGACTGGATCTCGGGCGACGACATGATAGACGCGATCGCCGCCTTCGAGGAAAGTTTCGATGTGGAGTGGGCCTCTCCCCCCGCCCCGCACTTCGCCGCGGAAAAACACGGATTCAGGGCCTTTGTCGACACGAGGAAGCTGGAGAACATAGACTGGATGAGGCTCAATCCGACCCGCCTCGCCAATTCGGTGACCCTGCTGGCCGATGCCGACGATCCCGAGAGCCTTTCGCGCCTCGTCCGCGCGGCCAGGGACCTCCGCAGGGACAATCCCTATGCCCTCTACCAGATAGTCCTCACGAGCGAGACGAGGATTCCCTCGGAGCGTCTCGTGGAAAGGATACAGGACGCGTTCATCTTCCCGGACCACTTCTATGAACTATCGCACTTCTTCTCGCCCGACCCCCAGGAGGGCTACCAGACCAGGATGTTTTTCGCCACCAGGAATTTCGCCCTGGCATATCGGGCCATCGAGGAAGCCCAGGATCTGGAGACCATGGTCATAATCTCGGGCAAGGCCGGCTACAACGCGGAGAGGCTCTCGGAACTCCTTCCCTATGTGGTCTTCGACAGGGAAAGGATTCCCTTCGACAGGCTCTACGAGCTCCTGACCCTCTACGCCGACTTTCCCCACATGCTCATCGAGGCGCCCGAAGACCTGCTCTGAAGCTCAGTACATCGCCCCGAGATCGGCCTCATTCCCGCAGCCGCCCTTTTCCAGGTAGTTCCTTATGTTCTCGATCGTGACATCGACCGCGCGGAGCGAGGCCTGGTTGGTCGAGCCACCGACGTGGGGAGAGAGGATGACGTTCGGCAGCTCGTGTATCGGGAAGGCGGAAGGAGCCCCCCTCTTGCCCGTCTTGGGATAAGTGTACCATGTATCGAGGGCCGCCCCCTTCAAGACTCCGTCCTTCAGGGCGAGATAGAGCCCTTCCTCGTCCACGATGGAACCCCTTCCGACATTGACGAGAACCTTTCCCTTCATCGAGGCGAGGATCCTCTTCGTCAGGAGCCCCACGGTGAAGGGTGTCTCCGGCAACGTCACGAAGACTATCTCGGCCCTGGCCACGGCTTCCTCCAGGTCGCCGACCACCTCGTCGAAACCCTCGGGAAGAGCCTGTCCCGTCCGCCTTCGCCAACCCAGCACCTTGCAGGAAAATGCCTTCAGGAGGAGGGCGAGTTCGGTGCCTATCGCGCCTGTGCCCAGTATCGCGCAGGTCTTGCGGGAAAGGCTGTCCCAGCGGTCTTCGGAACCGGCTCCGACCCACATTCCGTGCCAGAGGCCCTTCGCGAGGTCGTTGTGGAATTCGACGATCCGGCCGTTGGCTGGGTTTCTTCGGCGGGCGTGCTCCGAGGGATTTTCCCATTTCCCGTCGTCCGCGGCCGCGACGATTTGGCGAGGTATAAGCGGCAATACGACGCGTTGCGTGCCGCTAACACGTCCCCCTCGACCCGGGCCCAACTTTTTTACACTGCCCTGGTGCTGGCCGAACAGGCCCGGCAGGTCGAGACGGCGTCTCTATACGACGACGTCGAATGCCGAAAGCGTATGAAGGAAATCGAGCCGGATTTGTTCGAAGAATTTATGGCCCGCCTGAAATTCAAATGAATGCCGGCGGCCCGGTTGATTTCTCCCTTCGGGATTCGTCTTCAATCCGCAATCCACAATCCGAAATCCGCAATCGATTTCACCCTCCCATCATCGGCGTCAGCAC
>CAZRYP010000215.1:0-4807 GCA_964604295.1 uncultured Treponemataceae bacterium | reverse complement strand
CATCGGAATAGGGGATCTTGTACCGTACCTTGATCCCGCCCTTCGTGTCGTATTCCTCGAGGTCGAAGATATAGAGAAGGGGGTTCACGAAGCCCGCGAGGAGGACTCCCCCCTTTCTCAGGACCCTGTGGCACTCCTTCCAGACAGGCAGGACGTCGTCGACGAATATGTTGGACACGGGATGGAAGATGAGGTCGAAACTGCCGTCCCCGAATCTGGACAGATCCCTCATGTCGCCCTGTTCGAGGACCAGCCCGAGTCCTTCGCGCTTCGCGACCATCCCGTCGCGGGCAAGCTGCGCGGGGGAGTTGTCGAATACGGTAACCCTGGCGCCCGCCGCGGAAAGTATCGGTCCCTGCTGCCCGCCTCCCGAGGCGAGGCAGAGCAGGTCCTTCCCCGCGAGGTTCCCGAACCAGTCGCGAGGAACGGGTTTCGTGGGCGTGAGAAGGACGGACCATTCGCCCTTCCTGGCCCTGGCGATCTCTTCCCCGGACACCGGGATGGTCCACTTGTTGCCTTCGGACACTTCCTTGTTCCAGGCTTCGCGGTTGTGCGACACTATGTCCACGTCAGGCTCCTTCGGATGCCGAGGCGTTCGCTGGGTAGGCGCCTGCGCCTGCCCGGCGAATCGGCGGGTTCACAGGCTTTTCTCCATATACACTGCCCCTTCGATGGGATTGTAGATGTAGGGCGAGGTCTCGCGGAAGCCGAGCGAGCGATACAGGGCGAGGGCCGCCTTCATGGAGGAGAGAGTGTCGAGGCGCATGGCTTTGTAGCCCTTTATACCGGCTTCTTCCACGATCCTCCGCGCGAGCTCCCTTCCTATCCCCATGCCCTTGTGCGAGTCCCTGACGAAGAGCCGCTTCATCTCGCAGACGCCATCGTCCAGCCTCCTCAGGGCTATGCAGCCGCACAACTCGTCCCCCTCGCAGGCGACAATAACGGCTCCATCGGGCTCCGCGTATTTTCCAGGAAGACTGTCCAGTTCCTCGTCGAGCCCCTGGAAGGAGAGATCCAGGCCCATGGACCCCACATACTCGCGGATGAGGCGGCGCAGGTCTTCCATGTCTCGGTATTCGGCCTTTCGGTAACTGATGCCCATGGCCCATCATCCGATATTTTGCCGGACGAAGCAACAACCTCGAGCCCGGCCAGGGGGCAGGATGAGGGCGCGGGCCGAAAGGGGCGGCCCCGGTATCTTACTCCAGCTTCCAGTACTTGAGCGTGATCGTGTAGCCGTTGGCCGATTTCTCGATGACTCCCGCGGGTTCGCCGCGGTTCGCAGTCGCCGCAGGCGCACCTTTCGCGGTTTCGGAGGACTTGGGCAGTTGCCTCCCCTGGCTCGTGCCCGGGGAAAGCGAACGGGAATAGATGGGGTCGTAGACCGACGGTCCGTAGTCATCGAGGTACAGGTAGAAATACGCGTCGTAGGGGCCGTAGTAGTCGCCCGCGCTGGCGTAATCAGCCGTGAGGGTGTACTCGAAGCTGTAATACCAGCCGAAGGCGCTCCTGTAGCCCCCATAGTACGTGCCGGTATCGGATCTGTAATACTGATCCTCGACGACGTTGATATAGTAGATGGCTGGGTTGTAATCGACGAAATCCGAGATGTAGGGATCCCAGCCGTATCCGACATAGACATCCCCCTTCACCATGATGGTGCAGGAAGCCAGGAGAGCCGCGGCCAGGATCACCGCGGCCAGGGGCATTATTTTGCGTTTCATGGAAAGACTCCTCTATGGCGGGGCGCCTGCGGAAAACCGCTGCGTCACGCCTCCATATCTCAAAGATACCGTTTTACGGCTCTCCATATCCATATTTTCCGAATTTAACCGAAAATTAGCCGAAAAAGCCGATCCGCCCGGCTCCCACGGTTGCCATGCCGCTTCCGGGCAGAAGCCCGGCAACCCCGCGGCAAGTCCCTCCGCATAGAAGCGCCGCCCGGAATCGTGCTATAGTGAGCGCCGCATGAACATCCTTTCGATATCCGGCGCGGCCGTAGCCCTCAAAGACGGCTTTCTCTTCGAAGACCTCGACCTGGGCATCGAATCGGGCGAGAGGATCGGCCTCGTCGGGCGCAACGGAACCGGCAAGACTACCCTTCTCCGCCTCCTCGCCGGCAGCGTCCAGGCCGACAGGGGCGAATTCGCCCGGCGCCGGGGGCTCGCCGTATCCACCCTCGAACAGATGCCCGGCTTCGGCCCCGCGACGACGGTAGCCGAGTTCCTTTACGGCGGAGACGCGCCCGAAATCAAGCTCAACGCGCGGCGCCACCATGCCGGGGAAAGGGAACTCGTCCACATAGAGAGGGAGCTGGAGGCGATGGGACCTGTCCCCCTCGAGAACCGCTATGCTTCCCTCTGCGCCGAACTGGGCCTGACGGACCTCGACCGCCGCCTCGCGACCATGTCGGGAGGCGAGGTGAAGAAAGCCGCGCTGGCCCGCGCCCTGGCGCCCAGATCCGATCTCGTCCTCCTGGATGAACCGACCAACCACCTCGACCTGGATTCGATCGAATGGCTGGAGACGCGGCTCCTGTCGTCCCGGTTCGCCTTCATCCTCGTGACCCACGACCGCTGGTTCCTGGACGCCGTGGCCGATTCCATACTCGAGATAGACAGGCGGCGCGTGCACCGCCACCCCGGCAACTATTCAGCCTATCTCCAGCGCAAGGCCGAACGCTGGGCCGCGCTGGAGGCGGCGGAGAACCGCCGTCTCGCCAACCTCAAGGTCGAGCTGGCCTGGCTGATGCGGGGCGCGAGGGCCAGGGCGACGAAGAGCGAACGCCGCAAGGACGACATAAAGGCGATGCAAGCCGCGTCCCTCGAGCGTCCGGCCACGAGTTTCGTCTTCTCCTCGGCCGAAAGCCGGCTCGGGAAGAAGGCCGTGATCTTGAAGGGCGCCTCGGTCTTCTACGGGGAAAAGAAGGTCCTCGATCCCGTCGGCTACGAGATAGAACCAGGCGCCCGCCTCGGCATCGTCGGGCCGAACGGATCGGGCAAGACCAGTCTCCTCGACATCATCACGGGTTCCCTGGAGCCGACGGCGGGGACAGTCGTCAGGGGCGACACGGCCAGGATATCCATCTTCGAGCAGACGGCCGATTCCATAGATCCGTCGATTTCCGTGATCGACTACATCAGGGACCACGCCGAGCGCGTGAGGCTATCGGACGGGGCGGCCCAGGACGCCACCCTCCTCCTCGAAAAGTTCGGATTCGACCGCGATTTCCAGGCCATGCCCGTCGGCCGGCTTTCAGGGGGCGAAAGGCGCAGGCTCCAGCTGGTCAGGGTCCTCTCGGAGGCGCCCAACATCCTCCTCCTGGACGAGCCGACCAACGACCTGGACATAGACACGATCGAGGCGCTCGAGGATTTTCTCGAAGGCTTCCAGGGCTGCATCGTCGCCGTCTCCCACGATCGCGCCTTCCTGGACCGCATCGCACGGTTCCTCCTCGTCCTGGACGGCTCGGGCAGCGTCAGGCCCTACAACGGCTCCTACCTCGAATGGAGGGCGAGCCTCGAGGAAGCGTCGGCCGCTGCCGCCGCGGCGGCAGCGGCCGACGGAGCCGCGGCGAAAGCCTCCAGGACACCGGCGAAGGCCGCGGCGCCGGGCAGGAAGAAGCTCAGCTTCGCCGAGAGGCGCGAACTCGAGGGACTCATGCCTGAGCTCGAGGCCCTCGAAACCGAGAAGGCAGCCCTCGAGGCCTTGTTCGGGAAGGCCGGCGCCGCGCCTGCGGAGATCAGGCGAGCCCATGAACGCTACAGCGAAGTCTCGGAACTCATCGAGTCCAGGACCCTGCGCTGGGAGGAACTGGCGCAACGGGAGGCCGGACCGTGAATCCCGAAGCCGGCGGATCCGACGGGGTCCGAAGGAGCGATAATGGCTCCTTCGACGCGCTCTCCCCTGCCCTCGTCCTGGAGGCGGTGGAAGCCGCCTACGGCATCGTGCCCGACGGTAGCCTGACCCCATATTCCAGCTATGTGAACCGAGTCTACGGCCTGAAAGACGAGAATGGAAGCGAGTATGTGGTCAAATTCTACCGGCCGGGTAGATGGACGGAAAAAGCCATCCTGGAGGAACATCTCTTTCTGGCCGACTGCGCGAAGGCCGAGCTGCCCGTGGTCGCCCCTCTCGAAGACGCGAACGGCCAGACCCTGCCCGCGGTCGAAATCGAGGCCGACGACGAGGATTGGGCACAGGGGAGTCCCCAATCGGCCGCCCTGGAGGATCCCCCCGGAGCTTTCTTCTTCACCCTCTTTCCCAAGCGCGGCGGCAGGAGCTTCGACGCGGAATCGGAATCCGACTGGCTGAGGCTCGGCGGTCTCGCCGGCTGGCTCCATCAGGTCGGCGCCAGGCGCCAGGCGCCCGCTCGCGCGCGGCTTGGACCCGAATTGGCCCTCGCCAACCTCTCCATCGTCGAACCCCTTGTCCACCCCGAATTCCGGGCGGAGTTCTCCGAAACCTGCCGCGGCATCCTGGACTCCACTTCCGGGCAGGTAGCCGCCTTGCGGCCCCGGAGGATCCACGGCGACCTCCATCGCGGCAATATCCTGGAGCGCCCCGGAGAGGGGCTTCTCCTCCTCGATTTCGACGACATGATGACAGGCCCGCCCGTCCAGGATCTCTGGCTTCTCCTGCCCGGCCATGCCGAGGACTGCGCGAAGGAATTGTCCCTCCTCGTGGAAGGCTATTCGGAGTTTTCCGAGCTCGAGGCGGGAAGCGTGGCCGTCATCGAAGTCCTGCGCTTCTACAGGATGCTTCATTTCCTCGCGTGGAGATCCCTCCAGCGCGATGACAAATGGTT
>CAZRYP010000214.1:0-4810 GCA_964604295.1 uncultured Treponemataceae bacterium | reverse complement strand
GCCCTGCAGTACTCGACGGAATCCGCCACGAACTGTTCGGCCGAGACGCCGCCGCCGAGGATGGACTCCAGGGAGGACAGGGCGCCGGCCGCATCGCCCGCGACGAACATCCCAAAAAGCGCGTTCATCCTGTCCTGGCCCACGAGGCCGAGCTTTTCGCGGATGAGGAGGGCCGTGATCCTGCCCTCGGCGAAGGAGACCACTTGGTCGAAGAGGGTGTAGGCGTCGCGCACGGAGCCGCCCGATTCGCGGGCGATCCAGAGAAGGGCTTCGGGTTCGGCGCTCACGCCTATGTCCTCGGCGGCGGCGGCGAGGAGCCCCACGATGACGTCGGAACCGACGAGCCTGAAGGTGAACTGCTGGCAGCGGCTCTTGATCGTGGCCGGGACCTTGTGCTGCTCGGTCGTGGCGAACATGAAGATCACGTAGGGCGGCGGCTCCTCGATGGTCTTGAGGAGGGCGTTGAATGCGCTCGTGGAAAGCATGTGGACTTCGTCGATGATATAGATCTTGTAGCGGCTCGAATTGGGGGGAAAGAGGACCTCGTCCTTGATCTGGCGCACGTTTTCGACCGAGGTATTCGAAGCCCCGTCGATCTCGATGACGTCGAAGGAGGAGCCGGCCGTGATGGCCCGGCAGGAATCGCAGACTCCGCAGGGTCGGGACGCGGGGCCCTTCTCGCAGTTCAGCGCCTTGGCGAGGATGCGCGCCGTGCTCGTCTTGCCGCAGCCCCTGGGACCGGAAAACAGGTAGGCATGGGCTATCCTGCCGGTCTCGAGAGACTTCTCGAGGGTGGCGGCCACGAACTCCTGTCCCGCGAGTTGTTCGAATGATTGGGGGCGTTTCCGGGTTGCGGTGACTTCGTAGGGCATGGCATCAAAATAGCACGGAGGCGTCGGAGGGTAAAGCACTTGAAGCGCAAGAAGCCAGGCGCTCTGCGGCACCGCACCTTCCACGTACCGTTGCTTCCTTCCGGACCTGGCGGGTTCCGCAGTGGTTACGAGCACAGTGCCTGGCTTCTTGCGCTCAAAATGCTACGGAGAGACAGGGATTTGAACCCTGGGTACCCTTACGGATACACGCGACTTCCAATCGCGCACCTTCGGCCGCTCGGTCATCTCTCCAAAAAGAACTGTAAACGCCTGCTCGATCGACGCAAGGAGCGACGAAGAAGCGCGGCTAGGCGGAGAGAGGGGGATTCGAACCCCCGGAACCAATGAAGGTTCAACGGTTTTCGAGACCGCCCGATTCAGCCGCTCTCGCATCTCTCCAAACGAAGAATGAGGCTAAGAGGATTCGAACCTCCGACCTTCAGATCCGCAATCTGAAGCTCTATCCAGCTGAGCTATAGCCTCAAGTATCGGAGAGGGGGGGATTCGAACCCCCGGTACCCTTTAGGGGTACAACTCCTTAGCAGGGAGCCCGATTCGGCCGCTCTCGCACCTCTCCAAAAAAACAACGCAGCATCCGGAGCAGGGGGGATTCGAACCCCCGGAACCTCGCGGTTCAACGGTTTTCAAGACCGCCTCCTTAAACCCCTCGGACACCGCTCCACACAAGAAAAACCAATGAATCGGCGAATGTCGACATTACGCGAAAGGCCCCCGATTGTCAAGAGCCGGGTAGGAAGCTAGTCTGTCGGCATGGGTATCCTGGACCGGTTGGGAATGGCGAGATGGCGCCGCCTCGCTAAGAGAGGCGACATCCCCGACGAACTCTGGGCATGGGCATTAGGCGAGCACCGCATCTTCAAAGGCATGGACCCGGCCGACGAATCCCGCCTCCGCGAACTGTCCGGCCAATTTCTCGCCACGAAGCGATTCGACCCGGTGGGCGGCGCCGAGATCGACGACGAACTGAGGCTTTCGGTGGCGACCCAGGCCTGCCTGCCCCTCCTCGGCCTCGACATGTCCTGGTACCGCGGCTTCACCACGATATTCGTGATGCCCGAAGCCTATTCCGTCCGCCAGCGTTGGACGGACGAGTCGGGCGTCGTCCACGAATACGATGACGAGTTCGCGGGCGAAGCCTTCGACCTGGGTCCGGTAGCCCTATCCCTTCCCGACATAGACGCCTCGGGCTGGGGAGATGGCTACAACGTGGTCATCCACGAGATGGCCCACAAGCTCGACGCCCTGAACGGCGCCTGCGACGGCCGCCCTCCCCTCCGCGAGGGCATGGACGGAGCCGTCTGGAAGAAAGCGTTCACCGATGCCTGGGAGGGGTTGAAGGCGAAGCTCGACTCGCCATCGGGTGCGCGCCACGCGCGCCGGGGCACATCGGGGAAGCGCAGCCGCATGGACCCCTACGCCGCGGAGAGCCCCGACGAGTTCTTCGCCGTGGCCTGCGAGTATTTCTGGGAAAAGCCCTCCGTCCTCATACGCGAATTTCCCGCCGTCTTCGAACAGCTCAAGCTCTTCTTCGGCCGGGACCCCTCAGCCTGGGGCCGATGAGGAAAGGCCGCAATTTCGCAATACGAGTCAAGAATCTATTTTCATAGTCTGCTTTAATCCAATCCAGGACGCGGAGGAGGATATCGTGGAGAGGGAACACACGAGGGAGGACATGATCCGGGCAGTACGCCACATGCAGGATTACATCCTATCGAATGTGCGGGAAAAAATCTCGGCTACGGATCTTGGGCGTGCCGCGGGGTATTCCGTATGGCACGCGCAGCGGATGTTCAAGGAGCTGACCGG
Source organism: uncultured Treponemataceae bacterium (assembly GCA_964604295.1). GTDB lineage: Bacteria > Spirochaetota > Spirochaetia > Treponematales > Rectinemataceae > CAZRYP01. Next base: position 2,111 of record CAZRYP010000214.1, on the reverse strand, counting down.
TCAGCCCCCCTTCGAATATATCCGCAGATTGAGGCTTTCGAAGGCTGCTCTCGCGCTGCGGGACAATCCCTCGAAGGTGCTCGATGTCGCGCTGGATTACATGTTCGATTCGCATGAAGGATTCACCCGTTCCTTTTCCAGGGAATTCGGCGTCACTCCCGCATCCTATCGGAAACAGCCGCGGCCCGTGAAGCTTTTTCTTCCCTTCCTCCTTCCCCTGCGCCACGCGGATGAAAAAGGAGAGGACAGTATGAAAGATTGCGCAAGCAGAACGATCTTTGTGCAGGTGATGGAAAGACCGGCCCGGAAAGTGCTTCTGAAGAGAGCCAAAAAGGCGCGCGACTATTTCACCTACTGCGATGAGGTGGACTGCGAGATATGGGGCATCCTCGCGAGCGTCAAGGAAGCCCTCTATGAGCCGGTCGGACTCTGGCTGCCCCGGAAATTCCGCCCGGAGGGCACATCGGAGTACGTGCAGGGAGTGGAGCTGCCCCTGGACTGGAAAGGGATGGTCCCCGATGGATTGGAGCTGGTGGATTTCGGCCCGGCGATGATGATGATATTCCAGGGCGAACCCTACGACGATGAGGATTTCCAGGAAGCCGTCGGCTCGATGATGGAGAAGATCGACAAATTTGATCCGACGCTCTACGGCTTCGCCTGGGCTCCGGAAACGGCGCCGCGCTTCCAGCTCGAGCCGCAGGGCTGGCGCGGATACATCGAAGCCAGGCCGGTCCAGCCGGCCAGAGGCTCGAAGATCAGATGAGATATCGGGGCTGTCGCGCGCAACGTCTGCGATTTCATGAATCGCACATCGCGCCCCTGCCCCGCTTCACCGACCCTGTCCGGGCCCCATCATTTCCGCGCCGATCCTGTCCGGCTCTCCCTCAGTAGAGGAACTTGGAGGCGCCCCCGTCCACGAGCAGGGTCTGGCCGCTGAGATAGGATGCGGCCGGAGAGAGAAGGAAGGCTCCCGCCCTCCCGAACTCCTCCACATCCCCGATCTTTCCCAGGGGTATCTGGGCTTCCCTCGCGGCTCGCCTTTCCTCCCAGGAAATGCCCTGCTTCGCGGCCTCGGAGGCTATGAGCTTCTCCAGTCGCTGGGTCATGATGTTCCCCGGAGCGATGTTGTTGACCCTGATGCCGTAATGCGCGAGCTCGATCGAGAGCGACTTGACCAGGCTGGCGACCCCCGACCTCATGACGCCCGAGAGGATGAGCCCGGGCCAGGGTTCCTTCACCGAGCTGGAAGTGATGGTGAGGATGGAACCGCCCCTGGCCTTGAGGGAGGGCAGAACCGCGCGGATGAGCCGCACTGAGGACAGGAGCGTGAGTTCGAAGGCCGTGCGCCACGGCTCGTCGTCGGCGAAGGACTCGAAGTCCCCGGGGGGCGGGCCGCCGGCATTCACGAGGAGGGCGTCCGGTTCTCCCAGCGCCGCCTTGCCCGCCGCGACCCATGCCGTTATGGAGTCGGCCGAGGACATGTCCAGGACGGCGCCGGCGGCCCGCCCCCCCGAGACGGCCGCCACCGTGGCCAGCCTGTCCAGGGCAGTGCCCAGGCGTTCCTTCGACCTGCCCCCGAGGAAGACCAGGGCTCCGTCGGCGAGCGCCTTCTCGGCGATTCCCAAACCCAAACCGTCGGTGGAAGCCGACGCGAACACCACCTTGCCTTTCAAACCCAGATCCATTGCATCCTCCCCGCGGCAGACGATTGAACCGCACCTATATTGATACTGAAATACGGGTGCTCCCGTCGAGTCGCCGGAAGGCGAAATTCTTCCCCCGTTCCGACTTGGCCGACAAGGCAAGGCTTTTGGAGAGTCCAGACGGCGCGACGAGGCTACACAGGATGGAAATGAGGAATCGATGAGAACACCTTCGGGCCATCTGGCGCTCTCCATTTTGCTGCTTTCCATTTTCTTTCTCGGCTCGCCGTCGTCCGCCAGGCCCCGAGATGCACGCCGAACGACTCAGGTTTTCGGTTCCCGATTCCGGGAGCCACGGGCTGGGCATGACGCAAGGCGGCAGACTGTTCGGCGATTCGCGCGGGCTGTCGCCTAACGTTCCGTCCGTGGAGTCCACAGGCCGGGATACCCGGCCAGGACTTTCGC